>JACMMQ010000139.1 GCA_014378955.1 Clostridia bacterium | reverse complement strand
TTAATAATTTTTAAAAACCCCCAACTAAAGTTTTTGTCCCCTTTTTTCAAAAAGGGGTGGGAGATGACCACGCCACATTCGTGGCTACGAATGCAAAAAGCGCATTCGTTCGGTCGAACAGAAGAAATATTGCTACGCAATATAATGGGCAGCGCCCACAATGTTCCGTGTTTAAAACTAGCCAACCTTAGGCATGCTAGCTTTGAATGATTATTTCGCAGGGAGTTGACTATTTTGCGACTTGTTAAGCAGCTTATCATGAACATTTTTAACCACGAAATCGCAGCGCTTGCTTCGCAGCTTGCGTATGCGCTGATCTTTTCTTTTTTTCCATTTGCGTATCTTTTGACGATGATTTTATCGTTTATACAATTGAATAGCATTGATTTGGTGTCTAGCTTTACAAACATGCTACCTTCTTATGCGCTTGTAGCGTTACAGGAAGGGTTGGGGAATAGTGCAAGGCAATCCAATGAACCATGGCTTTGGGTGGTGGTCATAGCTTGGATTGGCGCTGCTTCAAATGGCATGAATGTGTTGATGCTGACCTTTCGACGTGCTTTTGGCGAAAGAGAAGGCAAACGTTTTTGGCTTCTTAATTATTTGAAGAGCATCGTTATGATGCTCTTTTTAGGCGTTGGCTTGGTGCTGAGCTTTGGCTTGATTGTGATTGGTAACCAGTGGGAGACGTGGTTTCAAAACAATATTGACATGCGAGGACTGCATTTTATATGGTCTATCTTACGCTATGTATTTGTATTGCTCATGCCGACTGTGTTGTTTGCGGTGATTTATAAAGCCGCCTTGCCTATTCATATACACTGGCGGGTGGTGTTTACAGGGGCTTTCTTTGCGTCTCTTGGTTGGTTAATATCCTCTTGGGGTTTTTCATGGGTGGCAATGACTTTCTTGAAGTTTTCTATCTACGGGAGCTTAGGCGGTGTGATGCTGTTTTTAATTTGGCTTTACTTATTATCCTTTATCTTTTTATTGGGTGGCGAAATAATTACCTCATGGAAAATGTATAAATAATACCTGAAAAGTCGGAATTTAATGGAAATATTCCTTTGCTTGCAAAAAGGAATTGTGATATAATACCCTTAAGTAATCATATAAATATAAGGGGCGTGAGGATTTGCAATATCGTGCATTTGGCAAAACAGGTATCCATATATCAGCACTTGGATTTGGGGCAATGCGATTACCGCAAATGACCGTGGGTGAAAAGACAGAGTGGGACGTAGAGGAAAGCATTCGGATGATACATCGTGCGGTGGATTTGGGCGTCAACTACATTGACACAGCACCGCTCTACTGTGATGGTCAGAGCGAGATAATCGTTGGCAAGGCACTCAAGGGCATTCGGGATCAGGTGTATTTATCCACGAAAAATGGTATCGGTCAGGATGATAGCGGAGAACATTTTACCGAGCGATTGGAAAAATCGCTTCAAAATTTAGACACAGATTACATTGACTTTTACCATATGTGGGGCATCAATTGGCAACAATATGGTGATAAAATTGATGTGAAAAATGGACCATTGCAAGCCGCTTTTAAAGCGAAGGAGCAAGGGCTTATCAAGCATCTTTCCTTTTCCTTCCATGATAATCCAGAGAATATGTTCAAGCTTATTGACACGGGGCATTTTGAAACATTGCTTTGTCAGTACAATTTGCTAGACCGTGGGAACGAGGACGGCATTGCTTACGCACATGAAAAAGGCTTAGGTGTTGTCATCATGGGTCCTGTCGCAGGGGGTCGTTTGGGTGCACCATCGCAAATCATTCAAAAGCTGATGCCTAAGGCGATGGCAAGCAGTGCGGAAATAGCACTTCGCTTTGTGTTGGCAAACCAGTCGGTGAGCTGTGCCCTATCCGGTATGAGTAGCATGTTGATGGTGGAGGAAAACTGCCGTACCGCCTCGAATGAAAAGCACTTAAGCGCACAAGAGGTGCAAGCCATCAAACATAGTATGACAGAAAACAAACAATTGGCAGACCTTTATTGCACGGGCTGTGGGTATTGCATGCCCTGTCCGCACGATGTCAACATTCCACATAACTTTAGCTTGATGAATTATCACCGCGTGTACGGGTTGACGGAATTTGCAAAACAGGAATATGCAAACATAGGCACAAATCCGTGGATTAAGGGCAAAAAAGCAGAGGCGTGTGTAAATTGTGGCATCTGTGAGGATAAGTGTCCGCAAAAAATAGCGATTAGAAAGCAACTGGCGGAGACGGTGGAAGCATTAAAATTATAAGAGGAGCGTGTAAAAATGGTTTTTTGGATTATTGGTTTTGCAGTGGTGATTTGGGTGGTCATTTCCACCTTGGTGGTCATCAACGAGTATGAGCGTGGCGTTATTTTCAGATTTGGTAAAGTGGTTGGGGTGTTGCCACCAGGGCTTCAAATGCGTATCCCTTGGGGCATTGACATTGTACGCAAGGTTGACCTGCGAACAAGAACCATCAACGTACCACAGCAAGAGGTTATCACCAAGGACAACATCTCAATCATGGTGGATGCGGTCGTGTATTACAACGTTAAAAATCCGACGTTGGTGTTGACACAGGTGGTCAATTTTGAAAGCAGTACCACCCTTTTGGGTCAAACGACCTTACGCTCGGTTTTAGGACAGCACGAGTTGGATGAGGTGCTTGCAAAGCAAGAAGATCTCAACGATATTTTGAAAAAAGCGTTGGCAGAAACCACAGGAAATTGGGGCATCAACATCACGTCAGTAGAAATAAAGAGTATTGAAATTCCCGATACGATGAAACGTGCAATGGCGAAACAGGCAGAAGCAGAGCGTGAGAGACGGGCGAAAATCACAGCGGCAGACGGGGAATTCCAAGCGTCACAAAAGCTTTTGGAGGCTGCTACCATTATCGCAAAAGAGCCTACTACCTTACAGCTACGGTACTTACAAACATTAACGGAAATCGCAGTGGAAAAAAATTCTACCATTGTATTCCCGTTGCCAATGGATATTTTAAAAGCTTTTATGGAGAAAAAGTAAGGAGTGTTGGGCATGTTAAAGCACATCGTGATGTGGACAGTAGTGGAAGAATTTGAAGGGCAGACAAAGGCGCAAATTATCGAAAATATGCGCACGCAGTTATCGGGTTTGCAAGCCGAAATCAGTGAAATAAACGCACTGGAAGTGGGCGTAAATTGCATCGTGTCCGATGCGGCATACGATGTTGTATTGGTCATAATTTTCAACGACCAAACCGCACTGGACGTTTATTTGAAGCATCCAGCGCATGTCAAGGTAGCGGATTATATTGGCAAGGTTAGAAAAGATCGTGTGGTCGTAGATTATATAGTAAGCTAATTTTGTAATTTCTTTAAAAAAGCCCTCAATACAATTCGTATTGGGGGCTTTTAGATTATTTCTTATAAACAAATTTCTTGCGTGCATAAAAGTTCCATATCATGACCAAAACCGTTGCGATGAGCTTTGCCATGAGGTTTTCTAAGGTAGTCAATTTGATAATTTTGGTAGGGAGTGAAAGTAGATGTCTTATACGCTCAATGACATTGTACACAAGCGTTGAAAAGCTTTCATAGGGAATTTGGATAAGTGGTAAATCAAGCAGTCCGTAAATAATGATATAATTCATGCCCAAGCCTAGTAACGCAATGGCAAAAAAGCCAATAAATTCACGTGCATTAACGCCGTTGCGACTGTTGAACACCCAAACACTACTTAAAATAAAGTTAACGGTCATCCCACACAAAAACCCGATGGGGATAGCACCATAATAAACGCTCATGCCTAGAACATTTGCCATGAGGTGGAACACGCAAATATCTACAATTGTTGCGGCACCACCAACAAAAAGAAATCGAAATACCTGCACATAGGTATTGTTGGTTTTATGGGTAAAAAGCTTTTTAAGCATTATGTATCACGCCTTATTAATAAAATAAATTGCTATATGTAGGGGTAGAATTTTTCCGCCCGAATGTACTAATTAGTTAGAAGCTCAACGTCTTTCGCCGCATAGACACATTCATGACCAAGCCGACCGCTAACATGTTTGTGAGGAGCGACGAGCCACCATAGCTCATAAAAGGAAGTGTTACGCCTGTCACGGGGGTTAGTCCAATGCACATGCCGACATTTTCAAGCGTTTGGATAAAATACATCGAGGCAACGCCCACACAAATATACGTCCCAAGCTTGTCCTTAGCAGTCATGGCAATGTAAATGCACCGCCCAATCAAGGCAAACAAAAGCACCACCACAAACGCACTACCAGCAAAGCCTAACTCCTCGCTAATAGCGGCAAATATAAAGTCGGTGTGTTTAGCGGGCAGGAAGCCAAGCTGTGTAAGAATGCCCTTTAAATACCCCACGCCAGAAAGCTGTCCAGAGCCAATCGCCACCTTGGATTGCAACACCTGATAGCCAGCACCCAAAGGGTCTGTCTCGGGCTTTAAAAACACCATGATTCTGTCTTTTTGATAATTTTTTAGCACGAAAAACCAAGCCGCAGGCATCAGCACCATAAGCGCCGCAATGGCAGAAACAAAAAACCGTGTGCGAAGCCCAGCAATGAACAACATGCCAATAAAAATGCCCATGAACATCATCGCAGTACCAGCATCGGGCTGTTTTAAAATCAGTCCGACCAATACCCCTAAGTGCAACGTCAACATGAGCAAATTGCGTGCACTGTTCAAGTCGTCCTCAACCATTTCCAAATGCTTCGCAAAGGTGATGATAAACCCAATTTTCACAAGCTCAGAAGGCTGTAACCCAATCGGGCCAAACCGTATCCAGCTCTTACCGCCCACCTCTTCTTCACCCTGCCCAAGCAACAACGTCAGCACAAGCGCCAATATATTAAAAGCCATGAGGATGACATAAGCATCCCCCAACGTTTCATAATCAATCAAAGTCATCACACAAATCAGCAACAACCCAAGCACAAAAGCAGCGGACTGAATCACAACAAACTGCATATGGTTGTCATAATTGTGGGTAGCGCTATAAATCATCACAATGCCAAATATCGCCGCCGTGATGACAATAAAAAACAAAAGCACATCAAACTGCCTAAAAAAACGCCTACCAAACCCACTATCCTGCCGAATCATTTTCATGCACCTATCTTCTTGTGGTTTCCTTTTATAGTGTACCATATTGTGGATTTAATGTAAAGTGTGATGTGTAGGGGGCGTTTATAATATAAGTGTGATAGTAACGAAGTTGCAGTTGGCTTTGGAAATATATTATCGTATAATACTAATGCAAAGCTGTTGGTTTGTTTGGATAAATAATATTAATCCAACAACTTTGTTAGGACCTTCTCATTCAATTTGTCCGCCTGATACGATAATTTATACGATAACGGTTGGTGACGGATGTAGTCCTGCCGTAAGCGATATGTTTACGGTTTCAGTATTAGCAAATCCGGTTCTTTCTTTTTCGGTTAC
>JACMMQ010000138.1 GCA_014378955.1 Clostridia bacterium | reverse complement strand
GATGGGAAATAGTGAACTGAATATGAATGAGCGAACATTAACATCGTAATTGCGAAATCGCACAAACCCTGCCCTTTTTGTCATTCCGAACGTAGTGAGAAATCTCATATATTCTGGCACTATAATCTCTGCGTATGAGATTCCTCGTTGTATGCGCTCGGAATGACAGTGTGAGAAAAAACATTCAAATTTAACGCTAAACAAAAAGTTAACCATAGCATTTAAATATGCATTTCACCATTACCTATATTGTTTGCATTGTTTAGCGATACTGGACAGCTTCGCCTTCTAGCGTGACCGTATTTTGCGGATTTTGTATCGCTACTACTTTAATTTCGATTTTATAGGTGCTTGAGGTCTGTTCTTCGCTAGTCGAATTAATCGTATTTGATAAATTGACAATGCCTGCTTGCGGGTCTATTTTAAGTAGTTGCGCATCATTGTATTTCGATATTCTGATGGGATTACCCGTGTAATTATACACGCTTAAGGTGTAGGGCAATGTCAACAAGCTATTAACCTCTATATAAAAGTCTGTCCTTAAGCCCGTTATATCTGTACCAAGCTGTGTTCCACCATTATATATTTGTGTTTTATTTCTATAAATGTAAATATTTCTTGCTGTTTCTCCCGAAAAATCATCCTGCACAAAATTATTGTAATCGTCTATAAGCGCATAGAATGCCCTCGCTTTTAGCTGTAAGCCTGGCGGATTAGGTGCTGCAATAATCAATTGCACACGGTTTTCAGGCATAGGTGAATAGACTGGCACAGGCGTTACCGAAGTTCCATCCAACGGCACCTGTGGTGCGACTAAGCTCACACGACGACTGACCGCAAAGCCTTCCGTCGTGTCGAGTGCCTCGAAATCTGCGCCGTTATTACCAGACACGGTAAGCTCTTTATCAGCCTTTGAATCTTCCATCCATTGGTTTGCTACCGCATTTGCCCTTGTAGTCGTGAGTGTCACTTGGTCCGCTTTGATAGAAAAAATGAACATGGAAATCAAGGGCGCAACGATAATGCCTAATATTAAGAAGGCAATCATCATTTCGATTAAGGACATTCCGTGCGAATTTGACAGCTTACCTATGCCTTGTCGTAAAAACCATTTAATTGTTTTCAAGGAAAACAGCACCCTTTATAATTTTTAAGTTCAATCGTGAAGCTTCACCACTCCGCTTAACGACAACCTTCTTTGAGGTTTCATTTGAAATATTTAAGTTAACCCCTGCTTGATCCTCGGCATTGACACGAGGCTTTGATAAAACATTGATTAAAATTTGGTCTGGTGAAACAGGTGTGAATATTTCTGTGCTACCATTTTTAGGGTAGTTATTGCCACTGGAGCTGTATTTGTAGGAAATTACGCCGTTCTTTTCAGTAAGTGTCACGTCCAAATCAATCATTTTACTGCTGTCCCCGTAAATCTCTGAACCGCTCTTTTTATACTTTCCAAATACCAAGGCTGGTGCATCATCCATGATGGGGTTTAACACGGTATAAAAGTCATAGGGGGTGACCTGCTGTGCTGTCACATTTTTCCCCTGTGCACCGAGTGCCTTTGTTGCAGCAAGAGGCGTGTTGCCCTCTCCAACCATCATGAATATTTCATTATTGCCTTTTGGTAAATTGAGCTCCCATGGTTTAACCGGTCTCTTTGAATCGATGTAGCCATACACATTGACGGTCATGTTAATCGCAAGGTCGCTTTTTGCGGCAGTGGATGTATATTCCACGATTTTCATTTTTACAGGAGATTTCATGACCTCAGCGATAAATGCTTTGAGCTGGTTGTACGAGCCATTCATATTTAATTTAAGCGTCATTTGCACGCCTTTATTTTCAAATTCATTTGCTTTTTTGCTGTCCGTGATTGGCACTGGTGCTGGCACTGGTGTAGCTTGTACCACTTTTTTATCAGTGGTCGTAGTCTTAGTTGCTGGTGCGCTAGCAGGTGCAGGTGTTGCACTTTGCACATTTTCCATTAACGTTGTATCAGAAAACTCCATATTGGTAAGGGTAATGCCGCTATTGGTTGCAAATTTTTCAAACCAAATAAGCACCCACTCTTGCGCTAAATCAGGGGGTAATACCTCATCCATATCATTGAGCATTTTGGTGAAAAATTTCACACCGCCCTGTACCTGTGCCATGTTACTATTCTTTATTTCTAACGCATTCACTTCTTCTGTTAATGCTTTTTTACTGGCAGAATACTTTTCATGCAGCTTCATCGTATAGCCGTAGAAATAATAAAATCCCACTGATGCCAATATTAGCAAGATCACTAAAACCGTATTCCTGCTTTTAAAATTTATACCAAACATAGGCTATTTTCCCTTCACTTGTTTTAAAGTGCATTTCAATACAAAGCTTTTGGATGCGGCTGGAGCCTTTGGCTTTGGTGCTTTGCCCTTCACAGGTGCTTCTTGCACCACAGCGCCTTGTATATCCACGATGTTTTTACTAAATACCTTATCAAAAACGCCACATTGTTTTAACCTGTAAATAAACTCGGCAAGGGAAGCCTTTGTCTTTGTTACGCCCGATATGGTAACCTCGCCTGTTTTGGTGGTGGACATATTGGCAATCAGCGTGTCCTTTGGAATAACCGCCTCAATTTGATCTAAAATATAGAGGGCATTCGGGTCATTTGCGGCGATTTGCACCAAGATGTTTTCACGTATTTTATAGGCTTGTTCCGCTATTTTCAATTTATTTTCTTCTACTAAAACATTCGCCAATTCAGCCTTGCGTGCCTTCATTGTTTGGACGTCGCTCCGCATCGTGAAAACCTCTGAAACAGGTATAATCATTAGGCTTAAGGCAGTCACAAAACCTAATACACACATGAGCAATACAAGACGAAACACCTCGCCTCTTGCCTTACGCTGGGCGATGCTTACTGGTAAGAAATTTAAACTATTTTTTACGTTAGTCAATACGATCAACCTCACCTTTTAGACAATTAAATTGCGTCACAGTATAAACCTATTTGTTAAATAAAGCACCAATGCTGTTGGTCAAATACAGTGCATTTTCACTCAATTTTTGCGTATCAGTCGCCTTCACATTGGAATATACGGCATAAATTTTCGTTGGAATGTTATATGTGTTTTCTAGGTATTGCTCAAGGTTTTTAAGCTGGGCACCGCCACCAGTGAGTAATACAAAATCGATATTTTCATTTTGTCTTGAATTGTAATAGTCAAAAAATCGAGATAAATCCTCAAACATTTCAATTAAAACAGCACGAATACAATCGCTTACTTGTATACTTTGACTCATTTCAGGTATGAGCTCATCTTCTCCGACAATATCAATGCCGATTTCTTTTTTGAGTATTTCAGCCCCTTGTTCATCTACATTCATGTGCTTCATGATGGCTTGTGTAATGTGCATACCGCCAAAAGGCAATATGCGATGAAACATAAACATCCCCTTGGATACAATGGTTACCTTGGTGGACGAGCTACCAAAATCCATTGCCATAATGGTTTGATAGGGTGCTGTATCAAGCTTTTTATAATAATCCTGCTTGATTAGTTCAGCGACACTGTTGCATGAAAAATCAAGTGAAAGCAAATTCATATTACACGCCATCGCTAGCTGCATATATTCCGCTGCAAAATACTGTGGAACTGCCGCAACCAAAACACGGTAGTTCATGCCGTTGGCTGATTGTATTTCCTCAATCACCTTATAATCCCACACATGGTTGTCCAACGAAACGGGGAAGTTTTGCGGAAGCTCCATTTCAATCATGCCATGAATTTCCTTCACAGGCACTTTGGGAATAATCATATCACGTGTAATAAAGGACGCACTTGAAAAGGTAATGACCGTATCTCTCGGCTCAAAATGATTTTGCTTGAAAAACTTGTTGAGCAAATCAGCAAGAGCAACCGCATCGGTAATGCGACCGTTTAAAATACAACCATCGGGCGTATCGATGATGAATTGTTTTTTTATCCTTGCTTGGCGTCCTGAAACCACTGCATATATAATTTTGATGTTGCTTGTACCGATATCCAATGCAGTTATTTTTTTACTAAACATATAAGTACCATCAGCCTTTCAGGCTCACAAAAATTTATACAAAGTTGTACCACGCACTTATTGTGAGCCAGATAAGGCGTATAGATGGTACTTTGCACATCCACGTTTTGCATTTATGCAAAACGAATGGCGGTGCATTTATTCATGGTTAGTTTGAAGGAAACGAAGTTTCTTTCAAACTAACACTCCAATTTAATGTTAATCATTATCTATCCGTGGTTTATAGTGATTTTCTATATGAAAATCATAGTCACTGTTTTGCCAATCACTGCTTTTTATGTAAATTTTTATCATATCGTCTGGCACTGGCACTGACATGTTTAATATCTTAATATTTCTTGAGATGATTTGTGGGGCTGACCATGCGCTGTAATCACTAGAGGTGATACGCAATATCGTGTGTGCTGTCGCATCTAAATAATAAACGGTGTATACATTGTTTTTGCACAACCGCAAATATGCTTTTAGTGATATTGTACCTTCAGTAGTGGTGAAATTTTGCCCCGTTGTGTCATCATATACCAAGATGGCTTTTTCAGGTGTACTGCCTAGTTGACTTGCGCTGCGTTGCTCTGCGCTGCGTAAGTCTGTTACTATTTGTGACATGGCAGTTCTAGCGGCATGTTCATTTTCTAGCTTTATGACCTCCATCGTATAAGACGTTGTGCAAGCAATGAAAAAATTGAACAATGCAGTGCCAATTATAAGCATAATTGCCATTCCAGCTAATAGTTCTATCAAGGTCATGCCTTTTTGATTGGCTATGTATTTCATGCTATGTTCACCGCCTTCATGGGTGGCTGACGTGCGAGCAGTCGCACATAGGTTGCCCCACTGCATTATGTAGTCAAATGATACACAATAATTTCGTAGGGGACGGGTTTCCCGTACCATTTTTTATATTTAAAACTAAATGCTCGGGATGGATAACCCATCCCCTACAATATGAGCGAATGCGCATAGGTTTATATGTAATATATTGCCTTAAACCGCTATATGGCTTGTTATGAGGTACCACCTTATTAAATCATCCCCAAATAAAATGGATAGATAAATCCCAAGTGCTAAAAATGGACCAAACGGTATAGGGTCCTTTCTTTTTTTTATGCTTGTCCATAATAGACCCACGCTAATCAAGCCACCTAAAACAATAGCGATGAAAAATGCCGCTAACATAAGCTTCCAGCCAATAAATAGACCTGCCACTGCCATGAGCTTGATATCGCCACCACCCATGCTACCCTTGGTAAGCATTGCGATTAAGAGTAAGGGTACGCTGATGGCAAAAAAGCCAATCAAGCTGTTGATGGAAAAGTTTACATCCCATCTCACTATATTATACACAATTCCGACAAAAAAAGCAACTAGGAGGATTTTGTCAGGAATTTCATAGGTTTCAAAATCAATGACCGTAATCACTAACAGTACAGAGGTTAAAAAGCAAAAAGCCGCCAAGCGCCATAAAATAGGCTCGGGCTTAAAGCCAATCAGTACCGTTGCAATCAGGACATATAAAAGAGCGTTGGCTAACTCTATCAACGGATAACGTAAGGAAATGTTCGTTTTGCAATTGCGGCATTTGCCAGCTAAAATAAGATAGCTCAATAGGGGTACTAGGTCGTACCATGCGATACGTTTGTCACATGCAGGACAATGGGACGGTGTGGTTATTACCGATTGTTTTTTAGGGATGCGATAAATGCAGACATTGAGAAAGCTCCCAATGATGATGCCAATGACGAAAAAGCCGATGATTATTGTTGTCATGTGTGTTACCTCGTGTTTTTGTGAATTCGGGTGGTGGCGATGCGTTAGGGTTAGGAGTTGCGAGGGTAGTGCGTTCGGGCGGGTAAATCCTGCCCCTACAGGCGGGGGTGGTAATTTCATGATAGGCAGGCAGTTTTAGAACGTGTGTCTTTAAAACGGCAATATCGTTCCGAGTAAGTCAAACCCATCCTAGTGCGTTGTAGGGGCAGGATTTATCCGCCCGAACAATTTACGAATGTGCAACAATCCCATTTAAGCAAAAAGAAGCGTACCAAATACGTTTGATAAAAAGTGTGTTTTTATCAGGGTGATTACCGATCGTATTTGTCGCTTAAATTGTTTGTTATAGTCATACACAAAGTAGTAGTAGTGTACATGCAGTTGCACTAGGCACTTACATGTACACACTAACTATTAAATGATTAATTGATGTAGGCACCTGCTGCTGTGGGAAACAATTGATCAGTACCATCCGTTATAACAATCGTACTATCCG
>JACMMQ010000137.1 GCA_014378955.1 Clostridia bacterium | reverse complement strand
TAATAATATTAAACTAACAATAAAGACAAAACCCTGACCGATTTAAAGCAACGAGAGCTTTGATTGGTTTTATACGAAGTGTCGCACTTGGCTTGACAAACCATTATTTTAATAAAACACGTAAATAAGCGTATCATTTAATTTTAAATTGAATGATACGCTTTTTATTTATATCCTTATATTGGCTTCATATTCTCCCAAATTTCATCATCCGAGCATCTTCTAAGCGGTCTTGCACGGTCACCGAGCTGAGGCTCAAACCGACATGCCGCATGGTAGGGGCAATATTGACAGCCGTTTTTTAGTCCCAATTCATACGGTGCCGCTTTGACCATGCCTCGTAAAATGTCCTCTGATGCCTGTGTGATTTTCCCTCTCACATGCTGTTGTAGGTTCTTTAACTGCTCTCTCGAAGCGACTGATGCGCCCTTGCGGATTGTGCCATCCTGCTTGAAGCTGACGGGGATAATGGACGACCGTGCGGTGGTTTTTAATTGCTCGTCCATTGCCTCGAGCACGTCAATTTCATCTATCAAAAGCCCCTTCATGCGAAATTGCTCAAGCATTGCTTGCTCTAATTGTGCTGTATCGCCCAAACGATCCAAGGCGACAAGGGGGTCATTTAAATGAAAATACAGCATGCCACTTGGGATGATATTTTGACTGGCTAATAAATGCTTACCATTTTCACAAATCGCCTCCAAATAGGATGGTAATTGCACCGATAAGCCATGATACGCTTCCTCTAATTGAAAGCTTTTGTTGCCTGATTTATAGTCCACGATGCGAATGTAGGCATTGTCCCCGTCATTAAAAACATCCAAGCGGTCAATTTTCCCACGCAAGGCAAGTTTTTTCCCATCCCCAAACGGTAAAACGAGCGGTGGCAATGTCCCTTTGTCGCCAAAAGATAATTCAAACGCAAAGGGTTCAAACTGCCCTTGCTTGATTTGTGAGGCAACCGACCAGGCGACACGCGAGAGCATGCGCTTCATGCGTTCTGCCAACGCTTGGTAGCGTGGCGAGCTTGCCAATATGCCCCCAGCACGGGTGAGCATCGCTTCATTCACCATGTTGTTGACCAAAATATCACATTGCCCACGCTCCAAGCCCTTCCAGCCCTGTGCTTGCACCGATTTCGAGAATTGCTCCATCACATGGTGTAAAAAATCCCCCATATCGGGCGTGCCTAGCTGAAATATCCGCCGTTCCTCTGCTTGCATGCCAAACCGCATAAAAAAGCTAAACGGACACGCCGCATACCGCTCAAAGCGTGTGACACTTGCTGATAGGTCATATTCTCCCTGTGCATTGCAAAACATACGCATGGCATTTTCGTTTGGAATGGCTGGGAATTCATTGCGATATTGTTGCCCTGCGGTCGCATGGTTAAGCTGTGCTTGCCACTTTTCATCGTTCGCATACCACGTCTTAACGCCCCACCATAGCGCATGTATTTTTTCGCCATCACGCTTACGCCGCATGGCTTGACACAAATATGCAAATGTCGATTGTGGCGTGACCACCAATGCCATTTCCTCCTGCAGGCGATGATGCGAGACAATATTGGTCGTTTCTTTTAATGGATAAAATATTTTCTTAAGCCGTGACACCACAGACGATTGCCGCATTGCCATGCCTTCATGGTCTGCCAATGCGTATGAAACGTACAATGTATGGGATGGGGTGGTCAAAGCGGTATAGCTTAAAAATTGCTGTTCAAACACCTTTTGCCTTGTATCCTGTGCCAAGGGGATGCCCAAATCGTACAGCACCGCACGGTCATCGTCACTCAAGATGCCTTCCTCAAACGTATTGCTCGGGAACACACCGTCGTTTGCACCAATGATGATAAGCGCCTTGACACCATCATTTTTCGTGCGTACGACATTGCCCACGGTCACGCAATCAAGCGCAGGCGGAATAGACCCCACCGTGTAGTCGCACAGTCCAGCTTGTAGCAAATGCAAAAAACGCTCCACGCCCATGCATTCTTCGCCCATGACCTCAACCGCCTGTGACAGCAAATCGGTCAAAATGTTCCATATTTGCCCCAATTCGTTGGATAGCTGTAAATGTCCTTGCTCCTTGAGCAGCTCTGCCTTTTCCATCACCCGATCAGGCATGTGGATGGCGGTTAGCAATTCATACAAAGCAACGCAAAAGTCCTTGACCGCCGTACTGCCCTTGGTTTTGTGGCGAAATGCCATGAGCGGTGCGACCACCTGTTGCCGAATGGTCGCAATTTTCATCCGTCTAGCCTGCTCTGTTTGTGGTAAATCGTCCGAAAAGCTTGTCCAGCGCTCGTCCTTTTCCCATGCTGTGCCCTTGATGCCACGTGCCAAAACGTCATTTTCAAGCTTGAAAATATCATCAGGTGCGCAATCGGCATAGCCTGCCTTCAAATAGCGAAACACCGCTTCGTACGACCATGACGACACAAATATTTCAAGCACCGCCAACACCGTTTGCACCATGGGGTGCTCGGTCAAGGCGGTCTTTGTATCTAAAAATATCGGAATGTCACTTTGCCCAAAAACCGAACGCACCAAATGCTCATACCGTGTCAAATCACCGCACAGCACCGCAACATCACGAAAACGATAGTGCTCATCACGCACCAAGCGCAATATTTCTGCCGCCGCCGCTTCCACCTCACCGTACACATGGTTCGCCGCAAACAGCTTGAGCTCTGCCATGTCCTCGGTCGCATGAGGGTACACCGCTTGACCCACTGAAAAAAATGCCTGCTCCAAATGCTTGAGCCCTTCACCTTGAAAACGCCAAGGTGCATGTGCCAAATGGCACGGTCTTTCCTCAAATGCGCCGATGTCATGTGCCATTTTACGCAACCGTATCGCCGTTTTTTGAACCGCCCCAAATAATGCCTCTTGTTCAACCGTGCAATCGTGTACTTGGTCGGTGCAAAGTGCCACCGTCATGTGTTTTGCTCGCTTGAATAGCATTTGCAGGACGCTATATTCCTGTGGTGTAAAGCCTGAAAACTCGTCACACCATATGGCTGCGCCTGCTAAAATGGGTGATTGCTGTAATTTTTCACACAAAAGTGTTAAGTCATCATCCGCATCCGCATAGTTCTCAGCTAGAAGTGCATGATATGCTGTATATATTTTTTCCAAATCAGTTAGTTTTTTAAAAAGTAGCTCGTCCTCTACCACCTGCTCACAGGCAAGTGCCAACGCCTCTGGCGTGACCTGATAACGCTTAAACTCTGAAATGATGCCTGTAAGCTTCGCAATAAAGCCCTGCTTGCGTGCCGCTCTTTTTAAGCCCTCAAGCTCATTGTCTAATTTTTCGCACACCTTTTGCATCAATAGGTTTTTGCCTGCATTGTGCATGCGACTTTTGGTGATACCGCCCACTTGGTTTAAAACGAAGTTTGCCAATCGGCGAAAGCTCAACACCTTCACACGCTCAAGCGCCGTGACGGTCATGCCCCTTTGCCCCATCGCCGCCATCATCCGTTTTTCTGCACCAAAAGAAAACTGCTCGGGCACAAGCAGAATGATGGGTGCGTCCCCATCCTCTCGCTTGACCGCTTGCACGATTTCGTCAATCACCTTTTGACTTTTCCCAGTGCCTGCACGCCCATAAACAAATTGTAATCGCATCGGAAACACCTCGGAGTTAAAAATTGGGGTACGGTGGGCGCTGCCCACGCCCGCCCCTTTTTTGAAAAAAAGGGGGCAAAAAACTTTAGTAAATTTTTCATGATAATCATTAAAGTTTTAATCAATTTTTTTCAAAAAATTGCGGGGTCAAGGGGCGGAGCCCTTGTCGTCGTCCGCAGACGGCGAAATCCAAACACTCAAAGAGTATTTTTCTTTGTTACTTTCTTTTTACGATAGAAAAAGAAAGTAAGGTTT
>JACMMQ010000018.1 GCA_014378955.1 Clostridia bacterium | reverse complement strand
TTTATTTTTTGCATTATTGGGAATAATAGTTTTTAGTTATTAGTAAGGATATAGGGTTTCTCATGCTGTGGCATGCGACAATTTTTTTGAAAAAAATTGAGTAAAATTTTGTAGTGTTTGGGTTTCGCTGTCTGCGGACAGCGCCAAGGGGACTCTGTCCCTTGACCCTGCAAGCCTTTTGGAAAAGGCTTGAGCGAAAACTTTTATTTTTCCGTACTCGCTTATTTTGCACAAAAAAACTCGGAATAAATCCCGAGTTTTTTTGGTGTAATTTTTAAAGATTACTCTGGTTGCGGTGCATCCACAGGACATACGCCAGCACAAGCGCCACATTCGATACAAGTATCCGCATCAATGATATATTTATCATCGCCTGCAGCGATACAGGAAACAGGACACTCAGGTTCACATGCACCACAGTTGATGCACGTATCGTGTATGATATAAGACATCGTTAACACCTCCCAACAATCTAATATTTTACCACTATTTATTTCATTTGCATAGGTCTTTTGAAAATATTTTTTCGTAAAAGCTATAGCATATTGAAAGCCATTCAAATTATTGCCCAAAAACTTAGGTCAAATCCTCTAAACTCTTTAATTTTGGGTCAATAAGCTCTGGCTGTTCTACCGGTACGTTGCCTAAGCTATCACGTATCACCTTGACCTCGCTTGCCTTGACCACTTGGTACACCTTTTCATTGTCCTTGTCCAATTTGAGCTTTAACGTTTCACGCAACAAATTAACATCTACGACAATGCCGTTGCCTTGGTCTGTGGATACAATCGCCCCAACCTTTGGCAAGCGACGGATAGCGTCCTCGTAGCTGTCCTGCTCATTTTTCAAGCAACACATCAAGCGACCACACGTGCCAGAAATTTTGGTTGGATTTAACGATAAGCCCTGTTCCTTTGCCATTTTAATGGAAACAGGCTCGAATTCTCCCAAAAAGGTAGAACAGCAAAGCGTGCGACCGCAAATGCCCAAACCGCCCAACATCTTCGCTTCATCACGTACGCCAATTTGCCGAAGCTCAATGCGTGTACGGAAAATAAGCGCCAAATCCTTGACGAGGTTTCTAAAATCTACACGCCCGTCAGCGGTAAAGTAAAACAACACCTTGTTGCCATCAAAGGTATATTCAGCGTCAATCAGCTTCATTTCAAGCTTGTGCTCTCGAATTTTTGCCAAGCATGTCGTAAATGCCTCTTTTTCACGTGACTTGTTTTGCTCTAATTGCACCAAATCTTCTTGGGTTGCAATTCGCATCACCTTTTTAAGCGGTGCGACAATGTCATCATCTGGCACCTCACGGTTGGACACAACCACCTCACCACATTCCACGCCCCGTGCTGTTTCGACAATGACCCTATCGGATTTTTGAAATTCTAAATTGTCTGGGTCGAAATAATATATCTTGCCCACTCGCTTAAATCTTATGCCTACTACCTGTACCATTCATTCGTCCTCTTTTTCTTATATATTAAGAGCCAATAGTAAATTCTCCACGGTAATTTCAAAACTGGTGTGCATTGCCAACCGTTTTTGGGCAACTAACAGCCCTTCCACAGCCTTTATAATAGACCGTCCAGCCAGTTGCTCGCAGATGGACGATATTTTTTCTAATAAGTCGGTGTTGATGACCTTATCCTTTAAGCCTTCTTTATAATACAGCATGTCCCGAAACAGCACCGTGTAAAAGGTCAGCAGGCTGTCTATAAAATCGCTTTGCTTCTTTAAATAAATCGCAAAATCCGCGTGACTGCCTACCTGATTTTGATAAAATGCGGCAAGCTGCGCCGTTGCCTCATGTCGAAAATCGTCACCGTCCAGCGTTTGTGCCAATTCCTTTGCTCGCCCGATTGAGCCACCGCAAATGGTTGCAATGAGCTGTCGATGGGCGGGTGTGAGCGTATCAAAATGGTCTTCTAAATAATGCGCAATGATGCGCTCGCTCAAATCTGCAAACCGTACCACTACCGCACGTGAAAGAATAGTGGACAAAAGTGCAGAAGCATTTTGCGTGACCAAGATTAGCACTGCATAGCTTGGCGGCTCCTCGAGTGTCTTGAGCAGGGCATTTTGCGATTGCTCGGTCATTTTGTCCGCATCAGGAATAATCACGACCTTGCGCTTTGCGCCGTAAGGCTTTAAATACACTTCCTTGGTAATGGTGCGAATTTCCTCCACCTTGATACTTTTTTCCTCGCCCAATCGGACGGTCAAAATATCGGGGTGACTGCCTGCCGCACTCATCAAGCAAGCCTTGCACACGCCACAGGGCGGTTGGTCTTCAGACGTACACGTGAGCATTTTCGCAAATCCAGACGCAACGGTGCTTTTGCCTACGCCCTTATTGCCCTCAAAAATGTACGCATGGCTTATTTTATCATGCTTCATGGCGGTTTGCAATGCATTTAATACATTGCCATGTCCGTAAACCGTTAAAAAACCCTTATACTTTTTCAAATCTTTCAACATCCATTACAAATATAGTTGCGCCTCCGACCTGCACTTCAATCGGAAAGGGCATGTAAACGCCTGTAATACCAGCGGTTGGCGTGGGTGAGGTTACCACCTCGGTACGACTGGTTGATATCTTTTCAATGATTTCTATCACGTTATCCACTTCTTCTTTTTCAACACCAATGAGCAGGGTGGTGTTACCTGCCTTTAAAAATCCGCCTGTTGTTGCGAGCTTGGTCACGGTAAAGCCATTTGCATTAAGCCCATGCATCACCTTATGTCCATCATCGTCATGCACGATTGCAATAATCATTTTCATATCCCTTGCCCCCTTTTTAATTGAATACCGTGGGCGCTGCCCACACCCGCCCCTTTTTGAAAAAAGGGGATAAAAACTTTAATTGGGATTTTTT
>JACMMQ010000136.1 GCA_014378955.1 Clostridia bacterium | reverse complement strand
TCTGTATCACCCAAATGCTTCAATGGGTCGTGCATATTTATTTTCCTTTTATCTAAATCAATTTTATGCTGTGCTTTTAACGCTTCTGCGATGTCCTTGCCTGTAATTGAACCAAACAATCTGCCGCCCTCGCCTGCCTTTGTGGTGATGGTGACAGAAATATCGGACAAGCTTTGTGCCAACGCCTTCGCTTTAGCGACCTCTACATCCTTACGATGAACCTCTGCATCCTTTTTGCCTTGCATCACGTTGATATTTGCCTTGCTCGCTTCAATTGCCAAGCCCTTTGGAAATAAAAAATTACGTGCATACCCATCACTGACATTGATAAGTTGTCCCTTTTTCCCTTGTCCCTTGACGTCTTGCGATAAAATTACTTGCATGTTCCCCACTCCTTTTAATATCGTGTGCTACGCTTCTTTTATGTTGATATTTTCTTGTAAATATTCGTCAATTACCACTTTTAAATGTTCAACTGCCTGTTCCATGGTGACATCATTCAGTTGTACGCCTGCGGTTGTCATATGCCCACCACCGCCTAGCTTTTCCAGTACCACCTGCACATTCCAATCCCCCAAGGAACGGGCACTGACCACAATTTGATTGCCGTCCTTACACAGCACAAACGATGCCAAAATGCCTGCAATGCTAAGCAGTTCATCCGCTACCTGTGCGACCACCAGCCGTGCATTTTGCACGTTATCAGGGCATATCGCAACCGCTACCTGCTCATGTAAAATAAAGGCATCCTTCATGGTTTGGGTCTTTGCAATAAAGGTTTCCCAGTTGTTTTGCATCATTTGCTTTGCGGCTCTTGGGTCTACGCCCAGCTGCCTCAAATACGCCGCCGCTTCAAACGTTCTAACCCCTGTTTTGATGACGAAATTTTTTGTGTCCATCACAATTCCAGCATACATCGCCTCTGCTTCAAGTGCAGAAAGATTGGACTTTTCTGATAAGTATTGGAGCATCTCTGTCACCATTTCAGAGGATGAGGATGCAAATGGTTCGTGAAATGTGAGCACTGCATTTTGAATAAATTCCGCACTGCGGCGATGATGGTCAATGAGTACGATTTGTGTGGTTTTCTTTAACAACTCTGGACAATCGGTATAGCTTGCTCGGTGCGTGTCCACCACCACCAAAAGTGTATGCTCGTCCACCAAATCTATCGCATGCTCGGATGAAATAAAGGTGTCCTCATACGCTTCCTTTTGTGCCAAACGGTTGAGCAAGCCCTCTATGCTAGGATTAAACGTATTCACCACAATATAGCCGTTTTTGCTCATCGCACGCACGCCAGCACATATGCCCACCGCTGCGCCTAATGCATCCATATCCATGAATTGATGTCCCATGATGACCACTTGATCCGCTTGCATAATAAGCTGCTTAAGCGCATACGCAACCACACGGGGCTTCACCTTTGTGCGTTTTTCAGTCTCCTGTGAGCGCCCACCAAAGAATATTAGCTTTTCACCATCGCGAATAACCACTTGGTCGCCACCACGCCCCAAAGCAATGTCCATTGCAGCACGTGCGGACTGGAAATTTTGCAATGGCGACTCGCCATTGATGCCCACACCGATTGAAAGCGTTGCATATATTTTATTTTCCAGTGTGATGCTTTTAATTTGATCCAATATATCAAATTTCTTTTCTTTAAATTGCTCTAAGCCGTGGTAGTCCATGACCACCAAATACTTATCACTGTCGTATTTTCGAAGCAAGCCACCCACAGTCGCAAGCCACGCCCCAATGCGGCGGTCTATTTCTGCCATGAGGTGTGGACGGTTGTTGTCCTCTGCGCCCTGTACCAATTCATCATAATTGTCAATCATTACAATGGCTGTTACATTTTTTTGCGCCATGTGCGTGGTGCGAAGACCTACCAATTCGGTATTGTCCACCCAATATAGCACAATCATGTAATCCTCAGCGGTATTGCCCGTTTGTACAAAATTCCCAAACAAGCGATAATGTCGCCCTTGGTACGGAATTTCAAAATCAATCAATTCAGTGCGATTGACAAACTTGTCCAGCTCAACGCCCTCAACAAGCTCACTCAACGCCCGTTCGAATATTTCCACCCCTTCAAAAATTTCTTCAAACGGCGGATTGTACCAAGTGACTACACCCTCTAAGTCTAAAACCACCATCGGTAAGGGGAACTTTAATAATGAATCCTTTGTGGCGGTATCGACGTGAAAGGTGAGGTTTTCAATGTACTTGACCATTTCCTTTGTTTTTTGATGGCTTTGCTTGCGGTTGACAAAAAACAAGCACGCAAGCGCAACTGTACCAGATGCCGCCGCAACTAAATTATATTGTGCGATTGCTAAAATAAGCCCGATAATAATCATGGTATAGAGGTTTACACGTGGCATGAACAAGCGATAAATCTTTTGATGGCTTAACTTTCTCAATTCGCTTGCCCCCCTTTGTCGAGCTTACGCATATTGAAAAATGTGTCAAATATGCCAATAAACATCAATAGTTGAAAAGGGTTTATAGGTAAAACGATAGATATTAAGGACAAAACAAGTGTCGCACATACATATAGAAAAATACGTGCAATGCCTGGAATGCCAATATTCTTACTGAAATAATCTACCACCGATAGTCCTACAAAGGTAATGATTGCTACCATGATGAGCCATGCATTGACCACAACGATTTGTAAAATCGGATCCTCAAACAAAGGCTGCATTAGAATTAATAAAAGCACGATCCAAACCATGCTCTTGGGTATGCGAAATTCACGAAATGGTTTAAATTCTCCCGTTTGAGCACCCACAATCTTTAGTAGCTTTTTCACGCACAAAAAGGTAATATACCCAAGCATCATGCAAAAAATCACCAGCATTGCAGGGAAGATTTGTTGCAAAATGGTCGGCACCACCTTGTAAAGCGTTTGCGCTTGGTCGAGCATGTTTTGATATGCCTGTGATTGTGCATCTCGTTTTGAAATTTCAAACAATTTATCAATTAAAACACGGATACGTTCTATTTTACCTAAAACAATATTTTGCTTAAAAACAGCATTTTGAATGCCTATGGACAAAAGATAATAAGCAAGGTGCCCAAGGGAAGCCACCGCAATCAGCTTGTCAATGCTTAATTTCGCACGCAGTGCAAGTCCCATGGCAGTTCCCACCACCACTGCCCAAACACCTACCGATAGCGCAACACGCCAATGGAAGGTGAGCGCAAACGACAGCACCACAATTGCACATACGTTTACCCAGTACGATTTCCCCACGCCAACCTTGACAACAAACACTGCCATAAACAAAGGCGCAAAAACACGGAAAACAAACCAAGGCATATGTAACACCCTAGCACAAACCACGAAAAATAACGTTGCAACGATTGTTGAAATAACAAACAACCATTCCGAACGGTTTCCAACATTAATCATATAAACCTCCAAGCACGGTGGGCGCTGCCCACGCCCGCCCCTTTTTTGAAAAAAAGGGGACAAAAAACTTTAGTTTGGGTTGGGGATAATAAAAGTTTTACTCAATTTTTTTCAAAAAATTGCGGGGTCAAGGGGCAGCGCCCTTTGTTGTTGTCCGCAGACAACGAAATCTTAACACTCAAAGAGTATTTTTCTTTGTTACTTTCTTTTTACGATAGAAAAAGAAAGTAAGGTTTTAAGGTTTT
>JACMMQ010000135.1 GCA_014378955.1 Clostridia bacterium | reverse complement strand
GTTGTGGACAAGCAGTTAGAGGTTGCTAAATATTTCTTTAAGTAGGGAAATGTATTATAAACATTATCCACAACAAAAAATCCTCATTTGGCTAACATAGCGAAGTGAGGATTTTTATTGATTTGCACCCAATAAATTTGAAATTTTTTGCAGCCACCCCAATTGCGAAAGCAATGCTATCACAAAGCGTTCTAAACCAAAACCAAAATATACCGCTTGTCCTTTTCTGTCAATGCGTGTAACAATGCCGATAATTGCACTGTTTGGAATTTCACCGTCGATATTTTCATTGTTATCGCCCTTTAAAATACAGCAATTGTCCATGACCTTTAAAACGCGATGCACCGCCAACGTATTATTTTTAGGCTGTAGGAATGCAACCACCTCGCCCACCTGCCGCTTATTTTGACGGTTTGGCTTGAGCGTAATAATATCGCCATCCTTCAAAAAAGGCATCATGCTATTGCCGTACGCACAAAAACGAAACCCATTGCCCTGCGACAGCACCTCCTTCGCAAGCTGAACAAGCTCGTGTGGATTTAAGTGCGTTTTCACCTGTCCCCGATTGTAAATCATTATGTGTCACCTCTTTTACACACTATACTTTACCATAAAATGGATTGTTTTTCAATGTTTTATTGGTGATTACGAAAAATAAATTAGCAGTATACCAAAAATAGAAAACCGTGGGCTTTGCCCGCAAACCTTTTTGAAAAAAGGGGATAAAAACTTTAGATGGATGATCGAGCTATGGCTGACTGTGGAACTTCTCGGTCAGCCACCATTTTGACAGCACATCCTGCGCCAGTTATTGATGATAATTAGGGGATGTTTAATTGATAATACAGCATTTTTAAAAGGATAGGGTATGCCATTTCTGGATATCCTCTCCTTTGATGTTATAAAACGATGATATTTGGGGACTAATTACCAACGCACGAAAACTGCCCCTTGTATTTTACCGCTTAAGGTAAAAACGGTATTAAATTTGGGCAATAACGCATAATACCTGCATAAGATGGATTTAATACAATTAGCTTTGCATGAAGTTTATTTACATTCACATCACTTGATATATTCGGAATAAAGCTTCCCGTTAAAGTACTAAATTCATTTACAGCCGTAAATGTATGTGGTTTTGCATAACATCCAATCATTTTTTTGTCCTCATATAAAGCAATACATGCTACGATACTTTTTGCACTAGTTGTTTGGTTTGCACAACTTACTTGATATGAAATGGCTTTCCCGTTTCTGATGGTATTACTGAGAATATTACCTGTATATTCGACATCCCCTACCGTAAAAACTTTTAAGCAAACATTGGCAGATGAATTGTAGTTTGTTGCATCTGTCCAACCTGTATTTGATTTTATGTAACTTTGCCCTGCTTCTGCCGATGCATTTGGCGCAAAAGACATGCGCTGCTCAACGGGTACTCTAGCCTTGATATCCGATAAAACTGTTATGCGTACATTCACTATAAATTTACCGCTTTGTATCAGCGGTGAATTTGGTATAGAAATATTATAATATCCTGGTTGACTCAATGTTCCTGACTTGACTGGTTTCCATGAAATACTCGTCATGCTCGCAAAATCAGTCCCGCTACTTATACTAACAGTATAAGAAACATCACCAACATTTTGATTATAAATTCCGACACTGGATAGATATTCGTTATCTGTACTTTTCGTCTGAAAAACATTTGCATACCATAGTGATGTAACGGGCGTATTGGTTGTCGTATTCGTAAAAGTAAAATAATTATTTGCACCTACAGGGTCATACTGGTAGATGTTTTTATAAGATGGACGCTCTGCTTTCATACAAAAACTTGTTGCATGCACGGCGGCAAATTTATCTTCATATGAAAGATGAAAGTAACCACTTTCTCCAAAATCTGTTCCCCATGAATTTCGAACTAAAAATGCTCCATCTGATATAGGTCTGTGCGATTCTGGAAAATTATAACGGCTATATTGATCATCCCATCCAATAATGCAAACCAAATGACTTGTTGAGTTCACAGTACCATTGTAGTTATAGCAACTATTTAAATCAAAATAGTAGTTTTTGTCCCAATACATACTAAAAGCAACAGCACCATTATCTAAAACCGCTTGTTTGATTGTACTTAAATAGTTTGCATCTAAACAAGCATAATATGACGTAGGTGCTGGATAGTAAATTGCCTTATCTAAATACATAGAAACGGGTTTTTTGTTTTCGCTGTTCGGTCGGGATGCATCCCCAACTACATAGGGGTCATCCTTTTCTAACACCATACCTTGCAAACGAGCGAGATATGCCGTTACAACATCTCTATTACCACCGTCATTGGTAGTCCTATTAAATCCCCATTCACCTGCATCAAGGCTTGTAGCATGTTTGAGGTTGCTTTCCGAAAAATTATATTTTAGACCTGATGCTTTTAATAAGTTAGATTCAATTGCTCCAACTGATGCAAATGCCCAGCAAGTTCCATCTGTTCCTTGATCTCGTATTGGTGATACGTACCAAAAATTAGGCGTTGCAGTGCGTAAATCATAGCTACTAGGTAGATTGCCCGTTCTATTCATTGGAAATTCTAAATTCTCTTGCTGTTTAAAAGTGTCTGTTTTGACAAACGGATCGCAAGAAATAGCACTATATTCCGTTGGTGTATTTGGTTCTAAAACAATTGCATCCTCAGTAGCTGCCACGGAGAAATTGGGAAGTAGATTAATCGTAATCAGTAAAAATAAAAAGGCAAAGTCACCTCGTAAGTTTTTTACATTCATTTTCATATCTCCTATTTTATAAGATTTAAAGAGCCAATATTTAGCGGTGCGAAAAAACATTCTACTTGTTTTGGTACAACTTTGTCGTCCACAACCACTTTTTGCAAATTTTACTATACCATAATTTACAACTTATTACAATATTAATGTTTCACATAACTAATATTACACACTCTACAACGTTATATTGCTAAAACAAACCACCTCTGTATGATAATCCTATCAATAGTATACGAGGATGTCCATGTGATAAATTATAGTAATCTAAATTTTTTAAGCTTTTTGTTGCAAAAGCGTTGCAATTAAATGTATTTATTAAAATTCTCAACATTTTAAATTACAACACAGTACGTGCAAAGTTTAATAAATATGACTTGCAATTTCTTACAAAATCGGATAAAATTGAGAGCGTGATTATTGTTGGAGGGCGTATACTACATGGACTTGTTAAAGGATAGAATTTCGAAAGATGGGGAAGTATTGTCTCGGGATGTTTTAAAGGTGGACAGCTTTTTGAACCATCAGATGGATGTGGGGCTTTTAGATGAGATGGGCAAGGAATTTGCACGTCTTTTTTGTGATGTCAAGGTGGACAAGATTGTTACCGTCGAGGCTTCTGGCATTGCTGTTGCTTGCTTTGCCGCTCGTTATTTTGATGTGCCTGTGGTGTTTGCCAAAAAGCATGCGACTAGCACCTTAACGGGTGAAGCGTATGAAAGTGCTGTTTATTCATTTACCAAGCAAACGACCTTTCACATCCGCATCTCAAAGAAATATTTAAAGCCTTGCGAAAACATCTTGGTGATTGACGACTTTCTGGCAAATGGCAAGGCGGCACTTGGACTGATTGACCTCGTCCACCAAGCAGGGGCGAACCTTATGGGCGTGGGTGTTGTGATTGAAAAAGGGTTTCAAAATGGCGGCGATATTTTGCGTAAAATGGGCATTCGTGTTGAGAGTTTGGCGATTATAGAGGCGATGAATGGTCATACTATTACATATCGTGTTTAATTATGAAAGTAATTGCTTTAAAGGCAATTCACTATATTTCAAAAGAAAAAGGAGTGTAATCCAATGAAACGTATTCTCTCATTGCTCGTCATCATGGTGATGGCATGTACCCTGTTTTTATCTGGTTGTACACAAGCAGCAGCTACCAAGGTTGGCTTTATCTATGTCGGAACAATTGGTGATGGTGGTTGGACGTATGCGCACAATGAAGGTCGTTTAGCGATTGCAAAGGAATTAAAAGTGCCCACCATTTACACTGAATCGGTAAAAGAAAATCAAGATGTTGAAAAGGTTATTGCGGACATGGTTGACCAAGGCTGTAATATCATTTTCGCTACAAGCTTTGGCTATATGGATTTTGTGGAAAAAATGGCAGGCAAATTTCCAAATGTTAAGTTCTTACATTGCTCTGGTTATAAAACAACCGCAAACATGTCCAACTATTTTGGTAAAATTGAAGAACCAAGATACTTATCTGGTATTGTTGCAGGCTTGAAAACAAAAACCAATAAAATTGGTTATGTCGCAGCTTTTGACATTCCTGAAGTGGTTAGAGGGATCAATGCATTTACTTTAGGGGTGCAATCCGTTAACCCTAGCGCAACTGTTACTGTCAAATGGACAAAAACATGGTTTGATCCAGCAATCGAAAAAGAAGCTTCTAAAACCTTGTTAAGCGAAGGCGTGGATATCGTTGCACAGCATCAAGATTCTTCAGCTGCTATGCTAGCCGCTGAAGAAAAGGGTGCATTTGCAGTGGGTTACAACACAGACATGCTCAAAATGGCGCCAAAAGCACATTTGACCGCTCCTATCTGGAACTGGGCTCCTTACTATGTTGACCAAGTCAAGCAGGTACAAGCTGGCACATGGAAATCTAGTAGCTATTGGGAAGGCATGAAGGCTAAGGTGGTTGATTTAGCACCATTGTCTGGCAATGTAACTGCCGATGCACAAGCAAAGGTAGATGCAGCAAAGACTAAAATCTTAGATGGTAGCCTCAATGTATTTGCAGGCGAAATCAAAGACCAAAGCGGTGCTGTAAAGGTCGCTAAGGGCGCTGTGCTTTCTGACAAAGACCAGCTTTCAATGGATTGGTTTGTGCAAGGGGTTGTTGGTAAAATCGAGCCTAAAAAGCAGTAATTTATAGCAATCCATTTTTGCACCATGCGTCAACCTTGACGCGTGGTGCATTATAATATTTCTAAAAGAAGGTGTACCCATGTCACAACCAGCCATTCAAATGGACAATATATGCAAGCGATTTGGCACTGTTTTAGCCAATCAAAATGTTTCGTTTAGCGTGCAAAAGGGCGAAATCCATGCCTTACTTGGTGAAAATGGGGCAGGAAAATCCACGCTCATGAACATGCTTTCAGGCATCTATGCACCCGATGCAGGGGCGATTACCGTGCATGGAGAGCAGGTGCTATTCACCTCACCTAAGCATGCGATAGACAAGGGCATTGGCATGATCCAACAGCATTTCAAATTGGTGGATGTGCTGACGGCGGCTGAAAATATTGTGGCAGGACGACCACAGGGGCTTTTTGTACACCGAAAAAAGCTGTTTTCAAAAATCAAACTGCTGTGCGAAAAATATGCGTTGGACATTGATCCAGCTAAAAAAATATACATGATGTCTGTGGGTGAAAAACAGACGGTAGAAATCATCAAGGTGCTGTACCGTGGGGCGGATATTTTAATATTAGACGAGCCAACCGCCGTACTGACACCACAGGAAAGTGATAGGCTGTTCGAAATATTAGACAATATGCGAAAAATGGGCTGTGCGATTATCATTATTACGCACAAATTGGCAGAGGTCATGGCGATTGCCGATCGCATCACGGTATTACGTAAAGGTGAAGCGGTTGCGACGGTGCAAAAAACAGACACCAGCATCAAGCAATTGACCGATTTGATGGTAGGACGGCAGGTGGATTTATCCATTGAACGACCCCTTATGCCGGATTGTCAAACGGTTTTACAGGTGAGCCATTTGACCGTTTTAGACGACGACAAGGTTGAAGCGTTAAAGGATGTCAGTTTTTCAGTGGCATCGGGTGAAATATTAGGGGTTGCAGGGGTTGCTGGCAGTGGTCAAAAGGAGCTGTGCGAGGTGATCGCAGGGCTATACAAGGTGACCGCTGGCGATATCACATTTGAAAACGAAAGCATCGTTGGCTTAAAGCCACGTGATATAATTAAAAAGGGCATTAGCATGAGCTTTATCCCCGAGGATCGGCTGGGCATGGGCTTGGTGGGTGCGATGGGCATGGTGGACAACCTGATTTTAAAGGAATATCAAAATAGCAAGGGGCTTTTTGTAGACCGCAAAACCGCCGCTGTCAATGCGGTCGCACTTGTCAAGCGGCTTGATATACAAACGCCCTCGATTTATACACCTGTCAAAATGTTGTCAGGTGGTAACATTCAAAAGGTTTTGGTTGGCCGTGAGCTGTCTGCTGATTTGCACGTGCTCATCACCGCTTACCCCGTGCGTGGCTTGGACATCAACTCTTCCTTCACTATTTATGACATTTTAAATGAGCAAAAGAAAAAAGGCGTTGCGATTTTATATGTGGGTGAGGATTTGGATGTACTGCTTGAGCTGTGCGACCGTATCATGGTGCTTTGTAACGGCAAGGTTACGGGAATCGTACATGCAAAAAGCACGACCAAGGAACAGGTTGGCTTGATGATGGCTGGCGAAACGGAGGTGGCACAGCATGCTTAGAATTGTAAAAAAGCAAATGCCTTCACCCCTTAAAGTCGCAGGCATACGGACGGTTGCCGTGCTGTTATCCTTGCTTACAGCGGCGGCATTGGTCGCATTGTTGGGCTATGACCCCATCAAGGTGTACACGCAAATGATTTTGGGTGCGTTGGGTAGCCCCTATCGTTTTACTGAGGTTTTGAATAAAGCCATTCCGCTTTGCATTATCGCCTTGGGCATCTCCATTGCATTTCGTATGAAATTTTGGAACATTGGTGCAGAAGGTCAAATCATTATGGGCGCTTTTTGTGCGAGCTTTTTGGCACTCAAGTTTCCAACCCTGCCACAAATCATCCTTTTACCGTTGATGGTGCTTGCAGGGGCTTTGGGTGGCGGCTTATGGGCTTTTATCCCGGCTTGGTTCAAGGCAAAATTCAACGCCAACGAAACGTTATTTACATTGATGTTAAATTATATTGCTTTAAAATGGGTAACCTATTTACAATACGGTCCGTGGCGTGACCCGATGGCACTTGGCTTTCCGAAAATTGCACGTTTTAGCACAAATGCGATCTTACCTAGCTTGTTCGGTGTACATATCGGCTGGATATTTGCACTGGTGCTGGTGGTATTGGTGACAATTTTCATGAAATACACCAAAAAGGGCTACGAGGTACAAGTTATCGGAGAAAGCGAAAACACCGCTCGGTATGCAGGCATGAATGTCAAAAAAATTATCGTACAAGCGATCTTTATCAGTGGTGCGCTTTGTGGCTTGACAGGCATGATACAAGCGTCTGCACTCAACAACACCCTATCGGTGGACATTGCGGGCGGCATCGGCTTTACAGGCATTATTATCGCTTGGTTGGCAGGGTTGTCTGCACCCGTCATTATGGTGACAGCCTTTGCATTTTCCATCATCACACAGGGTGGCTCGTACATCCAAACAGCGATGCAAATTCCGCAAACCATTGCGTATATGATACAGG
>JACMMQ010000134.1 GCA_014378955.1 Clostridia bacterium | reverse complement strand
TACAGCGCTCACCCACGAATTTTATGCGGATGGGCCTGTGTGGATTGCCCCTGCGGTGTATAGTTATATTGCGGAGACCGGTGATGATGCAATTTTGGATCTTGATGTGCCTTATTTTGATGAAGGAAGTAGCTCGGTATGGGAGCATATGCTCACCGCTGTTCGATTTTTATATAATGACCGTGGGGAGCATGGACTGTGTCATATACATGATGGAGATTGGTGCGACACCGCTCATTTGCTAGGAAAGAAGGGAATAGGCGAAGGGGTTTGGTTATCGATTGCCTTATATAACACCTTGCAAACTGTGATTGAAATTGCGCATGGCACAGGTCGTTTAGCTGTTTTACCAGAGCTTATGGCAATGGCAGAGGACATAAAAGAAAAAGTAAATGAACACGGTTGGGATGGCGATTGGTACCTAATCGCTTATAATGATGAGGGGCGAAAAATAGGGAGCCATGAAAGTGAAGAGGGCAAATTGTTTCTAAACCCGCAATCATGGGCAGTTTTATCAGGAATTGCACCTTATGAGCGTGTTCAAAAATGCTTTGAGGCGATTGACAAAAAACTTGATACCTGGATTGGTCCTTTACTACTGACACCGGCTTTCACAAAAAAGGATATAACCATAGGTTCTATCACAGGCTTTCATCCAGGCACAATTGAAAACGGTGCTTGTTATTGCCATGCGGCATCCTTTAAAATTGTAGCTGACTGTAAAGCTGGTCGTGGGGAACAAGCGTATGAAACATTAATGAAAATTGTTCCTGGTGGTACAGCGGATGATATGAATGAGCAAGCAGATTGCCCACCTTATGCATTTACCAATTGTCGCTATTCGCCAGAGCATCCTTATTTGGCAGGAAGATTTTTAAATACTTGGATTACTGGTACTGTTAGCTGGTGTTGGCAGGCAATGACCGAGTGGATTTTAGGGGTTCGAAAAACTTTAGACGGTCTGCTAATTGACCCTTGTATTCCCGCAAAATGGGAAGGCTTTACGGTTTCTCGCGAATATAGAGGCACTATATACCATATTGAGGTGAAAAATCCTAAGCATTTAAACAAAGGCGTACAAAGCATTATAATAAATGGGAAAGAGATAGCAGGGAATATCATCCCGATTTGCAAAGAAAAAGAAGTGCAGGTATTGGTTGTTATGGGCTAAGAATTGAAGTCAGAGGAGGTAATTCCAATGGGGCGGACAAAGATTGAAGAAATACAATATGGTAGTTGGGGGCGATGCGTATCCATTTCAAACGAACAGGTTGATTTGGTCGCAACGCTTGATATAGGTCCTCGTATCATCCGTTTTGGTGTAATCGGAAAACCAAATATGTTTTTTGAAGATACCGCAAGAGTAGCCAACATTGCAAGCGAAGACCGTTCTGCATTTAATGGGGATATTTGGTATTTGTATGGTGGGCATCGTTTATGGACAAGTCCAGAAGCGGCGCCACGTTCCTACTATCCAGACAATCACCCTGTACAGTATGAATTGGTAGAAAACGGTGTTTTGCTAAAACCCGATCCGGAAAAATGGACTGGAAATCAAAAGGAAATCGAAATAACGCTTGATCCAGATAGCAGTAACGTGACTGTTACGCACCGTGTGAAAAATATTGGTGCGTGGCCTATGACATTTGCCGCTTGGGCGTTATCTGTTATGTCACCAGGTGGCGTGGAAATCGTACCACAAACACAAACGGATACTGGGCTTTTGGGCAACCGTATTTTAACACTTTGGCCTTACGCCAAAATGAATGACAGTCGTGTGTATTGGGGAGAAAAGTACATCCGTTTGATGCAAGATGTATCTGCACAAGGTCCTTTTAAATTTGGTTCTACCAATGAGGATGGTTGGGCAACCTATTTTAATCACGGTTGCATGTTTGTAAAATATTACAAGCACGATAACAACGCAAGCTACCCAGATTATGGTGTTTCATTTGAAACGTATACCAATCCACTGATGCTTGAGGTTGAAACGCTCAGTCCGCTAACGGAGGTTATGCCAGGCAATACACTCACACATGTTGAGCAATGGCAATTATTTGATGGGGTTTCTGTACCAAGCACGGATGAAGATGAAATTACACAAACCATTCAAAAGTATATTACAACTAAATAATACTTCCGCCTTGTAATACTAATCATAGATTAAAACATTACCATATTTTTAATGTGCGAAGCTTGCGTAAAATGAATAAATACAAAGGGAAGTGTAATGAATATGGAACGAAAAATGAGTTTTGATGATGTAGTGGTATTTGATGCAGTGACACATGCCCGAAATTCAGAAATGCTTGACTTGTATACAGGTACCACTGGAGGCGGGTTTCGATTGTCATGTGAAGGGTTCTCTGAAAAGCGTTTTTTGTGTATGGATATCGAATTATTAGAAGATCATGCGCAACCATTTTATCTTCTATTTAAAGCGAAAGGGTCGGCGCAAGAAGCAGCAGAAGATTTCTGCGTGACATTTGGTGTTCATCCACGGTTGCCTATGACATTTGTATTTGATTTCAACTGGTTTGATAGTCAAAATTTGTTTCCATACAGAACAACAGGACGTCAAAAGCTGGTTATACATGGAAAACCAAACATTATACAAAATATGTCTCGCATGACATTTTTCGTAAAAGAAAGTTTTCACACCGTTCATATACGTGTATCAAATCTCCGGTTGCTAGATGATGAGCCCATATACTTACAACCCCAAATGGACTTATTAGACGAGATGGGGCAATACGTTCCTAAAACGTGGATAGGCAAACAACCATCCATTGAAGCCATGGTAACTAACCTTAACAAACAATATTCAGAGGTACTAGAGGATAGAGCGGGATTTTACAACCCAAAATGGAGTCGCTGGGGCGGTTGGTTGGAAAAGAAGTTAACTTCTGGCAGTGGACTATTTGCAACGCACTTTGACGGGCGAAGACATTGGTTAGTGGATCCTGATGGGTATGCTTTCTTTTCCGTTGGACCAGATTGTGTTGGGGGCGATACAAAAACTCGAATTGATGTCATGCGTCATGCGTTGCGATGGGTTCCGAATGAAAGTGAATACCCTGAAGCAATTACATTGCATAAAAATACGATTTGATATAGTATAATTAAACTTGACACAGTTACCTCAGAATAATAGAATAGAAATAAAGAAAGATGAGGTAATGAAATGGGAACAAAAGAATACACAAGCGAGTATAAAAAGGAAGCGATAAAGCTTGCAAAAGAGGTGGGTGCCAAG
>JACMMQ010000133.1 GCA_014378955.1 Clostridia bacterium | reverse complement strand
TTGTAACAGCAAGCACCATATTGCTTGTTAATTTAGCAAGTGGCTATATGATTTTTGCACTGATCGCTGTCATTGGCTTTTCATACGGTGGCTTTTTGGGCGTGTTCCCTGCTCTTACCGCTGATTTCTGGGGCACAAAAAGCATGGGCATGAACTACGGTATCGTATTACTTGGCTTTGGTGTGGGTGCAATTGTATCTTCTTATATTGCAGGCTATTACAAAAACCTTGCAAATGTCACCAAAGACCTAACAACGATGCAGCCAGCGTTTATTATAGCTTCTGTGGCGGCAATTTTAGGGGTTTTGTTAATTGCTTTTTTAAAGCCACCTATTAAGAAGGTTGGGTAAGGTTTTACGACGTTTTAAATAATGCATTCATGCATTTGCTTACAATCTATACTATAAAAATTTCCCCTTTAGGGGATTTTTTTTATGCTTTTTATAGTTTTCAAAACCCTCACCTTCCAAAATTTCCAACATACACTATTAGTAGAAATAAAACCCTTGCACCGAAAATAAATACTAATCTCGATTAAAATCATAACCATCTATCGGTCAGTGTATCAAAACGCTTGCTCGCGTTTTGCCCATCTCCGCTGGCTATGTTTTAATCTGAGATTAGTATAACATGCGCTATTCCAGCAAACAGTTGGCTCCCTCCGCTGTTTGTTGTTTATATAGGCGGAGAGAATATTTGACTTGAAAATTTTTTCTCCGCCAATTGCCCCAAAATCCCCCTGTTTTTGTTTTGTTTTACTAATTCCAATTTAAAATGATGTAAACGTTTTTTGAGGAACGATGTCCCTCTCAATTGGTCGGTACGGTTGTTACACAACCTATCGCACCTCAAAAAACACATCATAAAAAGATTTCAAATTGTAATTAGTATTATTTGCCGAACTCATACATACTGCACTTTCGGGCATACTATTTTGGGAGGTGAGGATGTGGCTATGATTAACTGCACTGAAAAGTGTGCGCATCAGATAGACGGCAAGTGCCATCTTGACCACGTCATCGCACAATCGGCAAATGCTTCATGCAATCAATGTGTCTATTTCCAAGACCTCCATATGAAAGCATAAGCGGTTTTACACATCGGGTTACTGTCCCCGATGTGTTTTTTTGTTGCTAATTTTTGGGTTTTATATTATGATAAAGGATAGATGCTTGAAGATAGGGATATTCCTCTCTGCACTCGGAATGACAGACCTAAATGAATTATGAAAAAAGGAAGTGTACGCTATGACTACTGAACAAATATTAAACGCTGTGCAAAATATTATGCCTGATTTGATAAATATTCGCCGTACGTTGCACCAACACCCTGAATTGTCCTCACAGGAATTTCAGACCTCTGTTTTTATTCAGCAAAAGCTCATTGGGCTTGACATCGCCGTGACTGCTCCTATTTTCAACACTGGCGTGATGGGTTTGTTGTGCGGCAATGGCGAGGGAAAAACGCTTGCCATTCGTGCGGATATGGATGCTTTGCCTATCACCGAAGCGAATGATGTGCCTTACCGATCACAGAATGATGGTGTCATGCATGCCTGTGGACATGATGTACATATGACCGTCGCTTTGGGCGCGGCGATGGTGTTGTCGCAAATGAAGGAACATTTCAACGGTAATGTCAAGCTGTTGTTTCAGCCTGCCGAGGAAGGTGAAGGCGGTGCATTGCCCATGATTGAGGCTGGTGTCTTGCAAAATCCGACGGTGGATGCTTGTATCGGTGCGCATGTTTGGGCTGGCATTCCCGTTGGTAAGGTTGGCTTGGCTTTAGGTGCTACGATGGCTTCTCCCGATGAGTTTGACCTTACGATTTATGGCAAGGGTGGGCACGGCGCTATGCCACATCTATGCATTGACCCTATCGTTATCGGCGCAAAGGTTGTTGATGCGCTACAAACTGTCGTGAGCCGACGTGTTGACCCGCTAAAGCCTGCCGTTGTAACTGTTGCTTCCTTTCATGCAGGCACGGCGCACAACATCATTCCAGAAACCGCACAGCTCAAGGGCACTGTTCGTACACTTGACCCTGTGTTACGCCTCGAGGTTAAACAAATAATTGAACAAACTATTGAGGGTATCGTGCGTGGTATGGGTGGCACATATGATTTTAAATATGCTTTCCGCTATCCCCCATTGATTAACGATGCCAACATTACACATCAAATGAGCCAATCAGTGACTAAAATATTAGGCAATGATGCATTACTATGGCAGGATAAGCCATCGATGGCTGGCGAGGACTTTGCCTATTTTGCACAAAAAGTGCCCAGTACCTTTTTTAATTTGGGATGTACGCCCTTAAACTGTGAAAAGCCCCATCCGCTACATCACCCCTCCTTTGACGTGGACGAGCAATGCATTAAGACAGGGGTTGCGGTCATGGTGCAATTTGCTTTGGATTTTTTGAAATAGTGGGTAGTGTCTATCTCATATGCTTCATGTGAACCCTGTTCTGTTTAGAGCATGCAATCCACTTTTGAGCCAAAGCTTTTGCCACTTTTTTTAATTTAGATTGTGGTGGATACAGTTATCGTTGCCCACAGACAACGAAACCCAAACACTCAAAGAGTATTTTTTTACTTTCTTTTTACGATAGGAAAAGAAAGTAAGGTTTTAACTATATTAAAAGTCACTGTCGTCAACTCAAGAGAAATTACATGCATATTTACCGTAGGGGCGGGCTTTATGTCCGCCCGAATTCAGTGCATCTGGGCAGACACAAGGCCTGCCCCTACGAAAAACGCTGGTTAAGTTGATGACAGTGTATTAAAAGTTAATATTTCTTATAATACAAAAAAAGAGGGAATTCATGCCCTTTACACAATGTAATTTTTAGGTTCACGAGTGCGTGAAATGCACACTCGTTTTTGTTTGTATTGTTGTACCCTATCTAGAATCATAAGGAACACCTAAAGGACGTAATTCTGTAAAGTTTTCAAAAACATAAACCCTGACATATTTATTGGTCATATCGCCTACCCCTATATGGGTAAACGTAAATGCCTTTTGCTCACTTGCACTAAAGGAATTGTTTATCCATACGTTTTTCCCGAGCATGTTACGATCGTTGTCATACAACGCTGCGATCACATATGTCGAAGCTGGGTATACACTATTATTGGTCACGTTGATAGCCACCGACAGGTTTCTATTGGTAACAGTTGGCGTTGCCGTTATGTTGAATAAATATTGCCATTTAGCATACAGGGTGGTATCTGCCGTAATGGGCGTAGCGGCAAAATTAAATGGCGTAGTGCGTGTTGCATCCGCATACCAACCCCCGAAGGCGTACCGTTGCTTAATCGGAACAGCTGGTATAGACGCATATGTATTACTTTCTATTGTTTGCGGTGGAACTGCCGAGCCTCCAGTTGAATTGAAAGTGACGGTGATGGTATTCGTCGGAATAATACCTGATTGAAGAATTTGTCCATAATTTCCTGCTACTATGAAACTGTCATTGGCACCACACACCTTATTAAGGGTATCAGTTGTCCCCGCAGTGCGTAGTGTCCAATTGTCGACTCCGTCCACGGAGGTTAGTATCACACCACCGTCCCCTACTGCCATAAAGGTGTCGTTACAAAAGCTAACGCCACGAAGAACACTTGGAAATGATCCGTTCTGCTCTGTCCAATCTGTACCGTTTATCGATGTCAAAATCACACCTTGTGCATTCGCACCAACGGCAATAAATATACCATTGCCATACACTACATCAAAAAAAGAATAAGCACTCCCCATTAATTGCGTTTGCCAATTAATCCCATCTGCGGAGGTACAAATCATTCCTTCATTGCCTACCGCTACAAATAGATTGTTACCATAGGTCACACCTTGGAAAGAACTATTTTTATATGGGACAGCATATCTTTCAACCCATGCTATGCCATCGGTTGAATAATATATTACACCGTTATCGCCCACTGCAACAAATTTATCCAACCCATAGCAAATACCCTTTAAGGCACTTGATGGCGTAAAATTACTGATTGGTGTCCAGGTGCTTTTATCTGTTGAGGTCAAAACGGAAAAATCCCCTGCTGCAACATATTTATTATTGCCATAGGCAGTCGCATAAAAATTGCTCGTGTTACCCCCTATATTCTGTTGTGTCCAACTTGTACCATCAGAAGATGTCAAAAGAGAGCCAGCACCCGTAGCGATATAGGTATTGTTAACATAATCTATTCCGTATAAGTCTTGTGTTGTCCCTCTATTTAATTTCAACCATGTTGTGCCGTCGCTTGACGATAATATCGTTCCAGCAGCCCCTACCGCTATATATTTAGTACTGCCATAGACAATTGCTTTGATTGACTTCGTTACGCCAGAGGTTCTATCCGTCCAAGTCGTAAAGGAGGTTGTATTTTTTATCAATCCATTATTCCCCACCACGATAT
>JACMMQ010000132.1 GCA_014378955.1 Clostridia bacterium | reverse complement strand
GTGGCGTAGGGTGTGGGATTTCATCGCCATCTTCTTCGCAAACAACCAAGTAGCCTTTTAATACATCCTTTGCCATCAAGAGCGCCTCTTCATCTGTTTGGGCACAGGATAAACAACCTGCTAAGTTAGGAAAAGAAATAGAAATGCCATCCTCTGCATAGTGGGAAATTGCAGGGTAAATATAAAAGTCCTTTTGCATACAAAATGCTCCTTTCATTCTTGCGAGGGGAAGGGAAGCGAGACCGTTATTTAAGCCGTAGGGTCGATTCACGAATCGACCGTTCTGCAAATTAGCACAATGTATCGGGCGAATCGTGATTCGCCCCTACGACAAACACAGTTTATGAAATGGGATTTGTCTATCTTGCAATCTAAAACTGACATTACCATTTTAAAAGTTTTCGAGGTCACGCATAAATCATAGCACGTATAATAGCACGTGTCAATATTCGGGCGTAATTTAAACTATGCATTAAAATGGAACGATTTGTCACACATTTGTATTCAATATTGTGCAACTTCATTAAAAGGGCGTGAAAACGAATTATAATCGTTTTCACGCCCTATGTGCAATTGGGAAATGGATAGAAATTACATGCTTTTCAACGTAACAACCACCACATGCACCTTCCCATCCTGCACAAGCGGAATTTCCGTCACCACTTGACCATCCAAACGAATCATCTCCACGCCACTCGACACCCCATGCGGATTTTCAATGGTAATGTCATAAATCGTACCTTCATGATGATAGGTCAAGCTATATTTTTCCCATTCAGCTGGAATGAGCGGATTGATGTGCAAGGTCTGCCCTCGTTTTTGAAAGCCTAGCAACAGTTGTATCCCAACGGTATAATACCAGCCTGCCGCCCCCGTATACCATGTCCAGCCACCACGCCCGATGTGGGGCTGAACGGTGTACACATCCGCCGCCAGCACGTACGGTTCTGCTTTGTAGGTGGATGCTTCTATTTGCGTGCGTGTGTGGTGGATGGGGTTGAGCATTTGAAAGGCTTCCCACGCTTGCTCTGCCTTGCCCATCATCGCAAATGCCATGACCACCCAAATTGCCGCATGGGTGTATTGACCGCCATTTTCTCGTACGCCTGGCAAATAGGATTTGATATAGCCAGGCTCTAAGTCGCAAGCGTCAAAGGCAGGCGTGAGTAGCTTGATGATGCCATCGTCCTTGGATATTAAATAATTGGACAAGGACGACATCGCTTGCTCGGTGCGTTTGGGGTCATGTTGACCGGCAATGACCGCCCAGCTTTGCGCCAGCGAGTCAATTTGACATTCTGCATTTTGTGCGGAGCCAAGCGGTGTGCCATCATCAAAAAACGCTCTGCGGTACCAATTACCGTCCCATGCGTGCTGTTGTAAATTTGCAAGCAGTACATCCACCGTTTCGAGATAATGCGTTTTGCGTTCCATATCGTCTTGCATGTCGCAAATGGAGGTAAATTGCTTTAAAATGACCACCAAAAACCAGCCCATCCACACGCTTTCGCCCTTGCCTAGATTGCCCACGGTGTTCATGCCGTCATTCCAGTCGCCAGAGCCCATGAGTGGCAAGCCGTGCACGCCGAAATGGAGCGCCCTATCCAGTGCAAGGGTGCAATGCGTGTACAAACTTGCCATTTCTGCGGAGCGGCTGGGGACACCGTAGCGTTCGTCCTCACCCTCTTTGAGTGGTGCATCCTTTAAAAACGGTACGATTTCGTGCAATATTTGCCTGTCATCCGTTGCTTGTAAATACGCACAAACCGCATACGGCAACCAACACAAATCATCTGAAAAACGGGTGCGAATGCCACGGTCTGGCTGGTCGCTTCCTGCTATTTCATGCCACCAATGCTGCACGTCTCCCTCCTCGAATTGGTGGGCGGCGTGCTTTAATATTTGCGCCTTTGTCCAGGCGGGTCGTACATAAAGCACCGCTAAGCTGTCTTGCAGCTGGTCACGGAAGCCGAACGCACCGCCTGATTGGTAAAAGGCGGACTTTGCCCACATACGACATGCAATGGTTTGATAAAGCGCCCAACCGCCTAATAGCTTGTTGACCGATACATCGGGGGTGTTGACCGTGAGGGTGCCAAGCAAATTGAGCCAAAAAGCCTTGGTGTCCGTACAGGCTTGTTTGGCGAAGTTGACGTCTAAATATTTTGCAAGCGTTTGCACTTCATCGGCGTTATCCGCCTGCCCGAGCACGAAAACAACCGTTGTTTCCGCATTGGGTGCAAGCGTAATTTCGCCCATCATAGCACCACAAGGGTCATAGCCTGCGCCTAACCTGCCACTCAACGTTTTTTTAGCCAGTGCCAACGGATTTTTCACATCACGCTTAAGCCCTAAAAATTCCTCATTGTCGCCAGTCAGGGTGATTTGATCGGCAGTTACGCCCATCACAAGCTGTTGATTAGTGAAATCATCTGTAAAGGCATTGCGGATGCATAAAAAATGATCAACTTTAGTGGACACGAGGTGAGGGGCGGTGTGCTCATGAAACACCCCTAAAACAGGGCGAATGTAATACGTTGTCGTGAGCTTTTTTTCAACCGCCTGCAAATTCTTCATGCGTAGTAGCGAAATCTTTACCTTGTCATCTAACGGCACGAAAACCGTGAGCTGTGTTTCTAAATCCATACACTGCCCTTCATACACCGTATAGCCAAAGCCATGCGTAACCAAAATATTGCCGCCAATGGGCTTGGGCGTAGGGGTAAACAGCGTGCCATTCTCTTCATTTCGAATATAAATCGTCTCACTGGGTGGGTCAGATACGGGGTCATTACGCCATGGGGTCAGCTTGTTTTCACGGCTGTTATGACACCAGGTGTAGCCACCGCCACTTTCTGTGACAAGCGTGCCAAACCGTTCATTACACAGCACATTTGACCATGGTAAGGGGGTGCATTCTCCTATTTTTTGTCGAATGTGATAGACATGACTATGCTCGGAGAAGCCACCCCAACCGTTGTCGAACGCAAGCGGTGGCGTGACAGGCTTGTGCGGTTCTTGTAGCATTTGACGTGCAGGCGGGTTTAAATTTTCATGCGGTACTTTATATTTGAGCTGTCCCTTGAGCGTTTCCGCACTACTGGACACCACAATGCATGCCGCTGAAAGGATGCGTGTCCATTCCTGTGGGGGCGTGTTTTTTTTGGCACGCACAAACACACCGCCTGTTTGGTCGAGTAGCTCACGGGCATGGCTGACCGATATCAGCTCGGACAGTTCATGCGAAAGTGGCTGGGTATAGCTTCCTTCCTCCTCCTCGAGGATGACAAGGTCTAAGCTCAAGCCCTTCATGCGGAAATATTCATGCGACTTAATCGCTTGCTTAACAATTTCCAAACCGCCTGTACTGCTAATGGTAATCACCATGATGGGTAAATCACCCGAAACGCCTATCGCCCACAAGCCACGCTGTCCACCCACATTTTGCTCAATCATGCTGGCTTGAAAACGACGTAACGGACTTAAAAATAAAATATGGCGTAATAGCTCGCTAAAAGCTTCCTGTTCAGGGGTTTCAAGTGCCAAATATTTATGCTCCACACGGCTACGAGAGAGTGCCAGCTCAAACATACGCTCGATAATACCGTGGTTGCGATATTTTTGTCCCATGCGTATGACCTGCTCACGGTTGTCCGCTACGGCGGTCATAAAGTCAAATCGTACAATGCTTTCAGGCTCTACCACCGCCCGTAATCGTAAGCTCATACAAGGGTCTAGCACAGCACCAACGGTGTTTTGCAAAGGCGTTTCTTGTAAAAGCACCAAAGGATTTGCGATGCTTCTACCTCGCCCGATGAATTTTGAGCGGTCTGTTTCATATTGCACATTGCCAATTATTTGACTTTCTGTCACATAGCTTAAAGACACCCATGTGGTAGGCTCGTGTGGACTGCGTGGTCTGCGGTTTGCAAGCAAACAGCCACATTGCGCATCAAATTCTGTACGCACAAACAAATTTGAAAAGGCAGGGTGCGCAAGGTCAGAATTTTGCGGCCCGAGGATGGGCTCAAAATAGACAGTTACATCAAGCGTTTTGGCGGTATCTCCGTGGTTGGAAAGGGTGACCGTGCGAATTTCCACATCATCCTCTGGCGAAACCACAACCTGCATGTGCGTTTCAATGCTGCCATCCTTGCGCTCATATTCCGCCTTGTGTGGATGAAAAACCACCCGATAGCGTTCTGCATGCTCTGAAAATGGCGCATGGGTGGCGGACCACACACGGTTTTCATGGATGTCACGCACGAAAACAAATTGCCCATATTGTTGATGCTCTTGCCCACGGTAGCGATTGATGGCGATGTTGCCCCACTTGCTATACCCTGTGCCACTGTCGGTGAGCATCATGCTGTAATTGCCGTTAGACAATAGGTGTGCGTGTGGCAAATGCTCGTGCGGTGTACCGAATTGACGTATCGCATGTGGGTCAATATTTTCATACACCTTGGTGGTTTCGGGCTTTTCACGATAGCCCTTGGTCACTGCCGCATGGTACGGTATTTTTTCCATCAATAAATATTCCACGCTTTTGATTTCAGGCAAGCGGTGAAAACGTTTTTGCATAATATTGTCATGCAAGCAGTTGACCGCCGATAACAGCGCCATGCCTTGGTGATGCACCATGATGTTTTTGACGATGCTATATTTTTCACCCTTGAGGGTGCGTTTTTTGGTAAAATCAACTGCTTCAAAAAAGCCATAATCGCATTCGGCATTGAGCTTTCGCAAGTGTGCCAAGTTACGCATGGCACTATTAGGGTCTGTCATGAGTGCGAGCATAGCGGCGTAAGGGGCGATGACGGTATCGTCCACCAGCCCACGCTTCAGCCCTAACACAGGCACGCCAAACGCCTTGTATTGGTAATTGAGGTGTCGGTCAAAGGCGTAATAGCCCGACTCCGAAACACCCCAAGGCACCTGTCGTCCTGCACCGTAGCGCTTTTGGCAATCGGTGATAAAACGATAGGTTTCATCCCACAGGGTATTGGGGAGATTTTTAATTAAAATGAGGGGCATGAGGTATTCAAACATCGTGCCAGTCCACGAAACAAGCCCCTTGTAGCCGCCAGCATTTGTAAGATTTCGCCCTAGCTTAAACCAATGCTTTTGTGGCACCTCACCCCGTGCAATGGCAATTAAGCTGGTTTGACGTGCTTCGGACGCCATTAGGTCATAGTACGAGCGTGTAAGCTTTTCTTCCTCAATATTATACCCGATTGAAAAAAGCTCTTTTTTAGGGTCGTACAGCGGTGAAAGCTGTGTTTCGGTTACGATTTTTTGGAGACGTTCAATCAATTGTAACAGCGCTTGCTTGAGTGCTAAAGGACATGGCAGGCTATCACGTTTTTGCCAATCGGGGTAATGGGAGATAACCTCGTGCTCAAAATCAGCAATGGTTTGCTTTGCCCGTAATGCCCAAAGCTCGCTTTCAACAAGCTGCTCCTTGATTGCAAAAATTGCTTGCCAATCCTTTGTGGTTGCAGGCATAGCAGGTATATTTTGCACACCTGCCAACAATAAACAGTCACGGATGCCTGCATACTGCCTTTCTCCTAAAAGTGGGTGTTCAAAGGCATCAGGCAAGCCGCTCGTAAGTGTCATGAGCATGCACAAAAAGTTACCGCTGTCCACGGTTGAAATGTAGCGAGGGCGTAACGTGCGTAACGTGCGAGTATCGTACCAGTTGTACAAATGCCCATGCCATTTTTCTAAATTTTCAATGGTAGCAAGCGTTTTGCCAATGCGTTCAATCATGCCTGTCACACTGACATAGCCCATATCGTACGCCCCTAAGCACGCTAAAAGCCCAAGCCCAATATTGGTAGGCGAGGTGCGGTGGGCGATGCCGTTGGGCGGGTCAAGCTGAACATTATCGGGCGGTAAATAGTGGTCGCTCGGTCGTGTGAATGCCTCGAAATATTCCCATGTTTTGCGAATGATTTGGCGTAGCTCATCGTGATAGGTAGCATTTAGCACAATTTCACGCACATCAAGCTTGCTAATATGCCAAGCGATGAGCGGTGCAAGCGCCCACCACACAAATAGTAGCAAAGCTACCTTCCAAGCGGTTGCACCGTAATAGAATGCAACAATCAAGGGCAATGCCGCAAGCAAAACCGAACCGCTCATGCGTGCATAGTAGCTTGTTGCGGTGTTTTTGGACTGCCCCTCTGCATCTGCCGCAGTTACCCATTCGAGCATGTGACTGTGCGAAAAAAACAATCGGTAAAGCGTTCGCCCAATCGCATCTGCCATAAGCCGTACTTGGTCAGGTAAAAAGGTGAAGGATAAAAACACCTGCCAAAATACCGCCTCCAATCCAATGATAATGGGGGCATGTCGCTTTTCATTATAATAACGATAATTGCGTGCAAGCACATCATCCACACTTGCGGTGATGAGGGTGCTCCCGATAATGAGAAATGCAAGGATGAGCCATACACTTGCACCGTATGGCAGCACACCAAAACCAAGCGTGAGCATTAAAAATAACGCAACGGGGAGCAAGCTCCGTCTCAAATTGTCTTTGATTTTCCATTTTGAGACAGCGGACAGCGGATTTTTAACCTTGATGCCTGCCTTGTTGCGTACATGCGGAAAAAGCCATGGCAATAGCTGCCAATCGCCACGGGTCCAACGGTGCTGACGACCGCTGTGCGCTTGGTATTGTGCGGGGTAACCATCTATCAAATAAAGGTCAGTTGCAAGCCCTGTGCGGATATAACTGCCTTCTAATAAATCATGGCTTAATACCGTATTGTCTGGTATAGCAGAGGCTAATATTTGCTGACAAACCTGAACGTTATAAATACCCTTGCCAGTAAAAATGCCTTCATGAAATACGTCCTGGTATAAATCAGAAACAGCGTGTGAATAGGGGTCGATACCACCTTGTCCTGCAAACACACGTGCAAAAAAGCTAGCGGAGGCACTTTCAGGATGTACAAAGATGCGTGGCTGTATCAAGCCATAGCCCGCCGTCACAATGCCCTTTTTTTCGTCCACTACCGCACGGTGGAGCGGATGATGGATGGTGCCGATCAACCTCTTTGCCATGTCTTTTACGAGCAAGGTATCCGCATCTAGCGTGATGCAGTAGGTGACCTGTGGCACAGTGGCGGAGCAGTGCAATTCAGGCGGTGGTGTGCCACCTAATAGTAAATCATTCAAACACAACAGTGCGCCACGCTTACGCTCGTAACCGCCCCACTGCTTGTTTTGCGCTTGGTAGGTACGGTTACGTTGTAAATAATAAAAGATGGGTGCTTGGGCTTTATATTTTTCATTGAGCTGTGTGATGATGTTTTTAGCGGTGTCATAAACCGCTTGATCGGTTGGCTCATGTTGGTTTTTACCATCCTTATAGTCACCCAATAGCGTAAAATATAGGTTGTCTTCACGGTTGGCTAAATAAAAAGCCTCTAGCTGCTCGGACAATGCTTTGGCGCGTGATGGACTGCTCAAAAGCACTGGAATGACCACCATCGTAGCGGCTTCGGGTGGAATGCCCTGTTCAAACTCGAGCTTCGGAAGCATTTGGGGCTTAATAAAACGTGTAAAAAACAGGTTTTGAAGATGGATGACCGCCTCACTAATGGGCAGGATTGAAACCAGTAACACAAGCCAAGAATACCTTGTCCACCAAAACAGCAAAAGGGTAAAAAATAGCGTGAAAAAGCCCATGCATGCAAAATAATACCCCCCACTGACATTTTTAGGCGCTTTATACCCCAAGTCTTTATACAGCTTGGTTTTTTGTTCGGAAAGGATGAAAGCACCCACATGCGTTTTTTCTTGGTTGGCAAGCTCTATGCATTTTTGCGCCACAAACATTTCAGAAAGCCCTGTTTGGCGGGCAATGTAAGCGATTTTTTTGCGGTAGAAATTTTTAGAGGTCAAGTCCATTTGCACATAAACATTTGCTGGGTCTTGTGATAATATTTTTTCCACGACGGACAACAAGGGAAATGCCTGCACCCAATCGGTCAAGCCCAAGGTGCGTAGGGCGGTGATGGCATTGCCGATGGACAGTTGGCGGTCTGATTGCCTATTGTGCTCGTCGCGAATGAGCTTTTCAGCAGTGATGCCTTGGCGTGCTAATAACTGATCTATGTAGCTTAGCACAAAGGCGTTGCCTTGACCTTGTTTTTTAAGATGGGCGAGCAAATGCCCTAAAAAGCTAGGATGAATATTTTTAATGCCTTTAAAACGCTCGTTTAATAGTGCTTTTTGCTTTGCTTCATCCTTGTTTTCTAAGGTGCGTAATGTTTTGATCAACTGCTCGGATTTTTGATATTCCACGCCCGTTTTATACATTTTGCCACACAGCATACGCACACGCTCCACCACAGCGTATCGCAAGGCAATGGGGATTGCCCATATTTCATCGGAGGAAAGCGGATTTTGCGTCTGGTAGGCATTGATTAAGTGGATAATTTCTTCCTCGTGCAAGCTACCATCGGTATGCGAAACCAGCTCTGCCGCAAGTGCATACACACGTGGTACACCAGCAGAAGAGCCTTCTGTTAACACGGGTAGCTTTGATAGCGTTTTATAATTATCAGGCTGTTTAAGCTCCTTGACATGCTTTTCTATAATGTAGTAATTGTCAAGCAGCCACTCAGCGGCAGGCACCGTTAGGCGGTGACCATCGGTATCGTTGTTGAAAAACTCATAACACTTGGTTATATCACGAAAAGAAGCATTGCTATCGGGCAGTCGCACACGCCCTCGAAAGCTTTCCTTCGGCGTACCGTGTGCCCGTGCCACGTCATCAATGTGCTTTTGCAAAAACTCATGCGTTAGAATGGGCTCGTACGCTAATTCCTGTGCTTGCTCAGGGGTGCGCTTTTTAAGGAGTAGCACCACAAATACAAAGGCGCAAATAAAAAATAAAAATATGCGTGTGTCGTACATCGTTTCACCTCGAAATTAGTTTATTAACGTATTGTGTCCCAAAATCTGTATTTTAATAACGGATTTTTGAAAATGCTTTAAAAATTGTTTTCAAGTAGCGATTAGTATGATATAATATGACAAAATCCTACCTTTGTATTTAAACTTCCTAATACGTTCATCGGAGGCGGTAAAATGGTAGACTTGGACGGCGTACAGGCAAATGTTGACACGGTAGTTGAGATCTATGGCGATAAAAGCGATGCGGAGCTTTTAGCACGAGCAGAAGAGCTTCGGGCTTCACTAGAAGCACGTCCAAAACCAAAGCCACCCGTGACATTGCTCATATTGTTTGGGTTGTTCATCATCATTTCGGCGGTTTATTTTTCCGACCAGCGTGCTGTGGTTGCGCAAATTAGCTATGAAGGCATATCAGCGCTACAAGACCCAATACAAACAGTGAGCACCCAAACGGAAGTGATAGAAAAAACAGTTGGGAGCAAGCAATTTTTCATCACAGCACAAGCGGATTATCGCATGACGGCAAAGGTGAAGCACATCAGGCATTATTCGCCCAATGAGGATGCGACCGCACCGATTGGACCGTATGACCTTGCGCTTGCATGGGGACAAATGGCGGATGCACAAATGGACAAGTATTTTAGCTATGCTCAAACCGCACGTGCTTATTTTGTGGATTGGAAAAGCAATTGTCCATTGACGAGGGACTATATCTTAGACCACTCTGCAAATACACATATTATTCCTGCCAATGAGCAGGTGTTAAAGGGTGTCCAAGCGACCAAGGTGGAAGACACGATTTATTTAGAAGGTCATTTGGTCAACGTCGTGGCGAAGATAGATGGGCGAGATATTACATGGCAATCGAGCTTAACACGCACTGACCGTGGCAAATCGTGTGAGGTTTTTTATGTGAAAAAAATCATGCTTGGCAATGAACATTTTGAATAATTTTTATAATTAGAAAAAAATGTGCATAAACACTTGACGTGATTGACAGATTATGATATATTGAGTATTGCACTTTAGAAGGTCTTTTTTTTATGCTTGAAAATATTTGAAAGTGTTTTCAACACATAAATTGTGCAAAAATAGCAAATACCAAAAAATTTATAAAGCATTTTATATTGCTTCTTTTTCTTAGGAGGTGTAAACATGAGAGTGAAAATTACAATGGCTTGCACAGATTGTAAGCAAAGAAATTACAACACGATGAAAAACAAAAAGAAT
>JACMMQ010000131.1 GCA_014378955.1 Clostridia bacterium | reverse complement strand
CATCACTGCTTCGGCTCCAAGGCTAAGTATTGGCGGCTGGCTAAGCCTTACCAAGTGGGGTTCCCACCCACTATATATTTGGTGTTTTGCTGGACGCACCCCCATCATACTCCTAAAATCAATTTGATAACAATTTATTTTTGGCATCATTTAGCAATTCTAAAAGCCACTCCATAGGAATTATATAGTCAATATCACTTGAATACCATTTGATTTCCAATCCACTGATACCTTGCTTGATAACTGCTACATCTTCATCATTAAATAATATTTCTACTATTAACTTATAATCGTCAAATGGGTCATTTGAAAAATCAGCACTCCAACCACTCATTTTTTCCCCTCCTATTTAGTTGTAAATTTTTCTAAGAATCCAACAAATGTATTTTCATCAGCTGACCATCTTGCTCCCATGCCATTTGGCAATCTAATATCTAAAACATCGCCATAGGCTTTTGTATTTCTCACAGTTGATGTAGCATTCGGGTCATTCAAGATTTTATTAATATAATTCATCCCTTGTTCAGTGTTTTTCGCTGCATTGCCAGTAACTTCACCTGTAAATGCAGTTCCTTCTCTTACTGTGTGTTTTTGGAACGCTCTTCCAACGGCGGTGTTGTTTCCTTTCACAACAGAATTAGCTGACTTTATTAAATTGTCGCTACTTCCCAAAGCCTTACCCGCTCCCTCAATTAACCCCTCAACCTTCTCTGCATTCTTAACCACCTTCAAGCCCTTTCCAACAAGCTTTCCACCTGTAAAAGTCCAGCCTGCAAACGGAACCATGCTTCCAGCAGATAAGCCCGCATTGAGCACATCGCCACGTCCGAGGTAGATTAAAGCATTCAAACCATCTGCAATCTCGCCATAAACAGGTACTAATCCAGCAATGTCTAATACCAGCTGAATGCCATCTAGGAATGACGCAAACCCATTATTTTGATTGTTGCTATCTACATTGGAATTCAAAAAAACCGTAAGTCTACTTCTATCGCTGTTTAAGGAACCCAATGCGGTTGCGTAAGGGCCTAATGGCAATAGCTTGCAGCCACATTGCGGATGCACCTGTAAATGTGTACATTGCTCTAATGTATAGACATTGCCATCCCGATTTATGCATTCCTCACAGGGATGATTGTTATTGGCAAGCCATATGACCTTATCAAAGGTATTTTGCCCTTGGTCGATGCTTTCGTATAATGCGTTTTTACTAGTGATGAGTTTTGCAGCCTGTTTGTAGTTGCCTTCTTGTTGAGCGCTATACCACTTTCTATAAACGTCTGACAAAATCGGTTTTGCCCAGAATGGTGACGCATTGATTTCAATAAGACGCTCGTTTAAGTCTTTCGCTTGGTACGCAAGTTTATTTCTTTGGTGAATATCCGACTTTTCCCACTTAACCCCTATTTGACCAATTCTTTGAATGCCCCATGGTGGTATTGCTTGCTTGTCGATTGCGTTAAAATATCGCTTTTCAAAATCCGTATCAATCGCCACCGCCCCCTTTACAATTTTGATATTATTTCTATCAAAATTGTAGCAGAGAACGCACAAGGTAACAGTACCGTTATAGTACCACTTTGAAATTAAATATGCAACCTAAATTCCCCAACAAAATATCACATACATCTGATATTATGTCTCAAGACAACTGGCGCTTTTGATAACATCGTCCTCGGTCAACCCAAATTCTTCCAAAATTGTGCGTTGCTTTTTT
>JACMMQ010000130.1 GCA_014378955.1 Clostridia bacterium | reverse complement strand
ATGTTCAGCAAAAAAATATTGATGTTATATCGGATAATATTACCAATACAAGCACGCCAGGCTATCGTGTAAAGCGTGCAGAATTTAAGGAAATATTAAATGAGCAAGCAAAATATCAAAGCACACAAAAGGCAATTGGCTATGGCGTTAAAATTGCAAAAATTACTACAATGGCACTGCCGGATGACGTAAACCCCTTTGGCATTTCAATTGACGAAAAGGGCTTTTTTATGGTTGAGGATGCACAGCGTGAACGCTCGTATACGAAGAATGGCGATTTCAAATTGTTAAAACAAAACAATGACTATTTTTTAGCAACAAAAAACAATGAATTTGTGCTTGATGCCAATGGCAAAAAAATTGCGTTAGATCCAGACCCGGAAAAGCTCGTTATATCAGAAAACACCCTTTATCCAAATGGTAACAACGGCGAGGATGGCATTTCTCTTGCGGTTGTAAAGTTTGAAAATATGGCAGCACTAGGGCGAAAAAGCGGCGATAGTTTCACCGAAACTCAAAATTCAGGTACGCCACAGCCACTTTCATCACCCAAGGTTATATTCAATTATTATGACCAGCTATCACCACTTGTTAGCACAAATCAAATCAATGAAATAACCAAAATGGTACAAACGCAAATGGCATATCAAATCAGCTCGAAGGTTTTACAAGCGGCAGATGAAATGGAAGGCATGACAAACCATCTGCGTTATTAATCTATAAATGGTAATATGGGAGGTGCTCGTATGAGCATACAAAGAGTGAATGGATCGAACGTTTTGGGGCTTTATAAGAAAAGCCAAAATGAAGTCCATCAAATTAAAACAGAAAAAACAGTGGCGAAGGATGCAGTCATTTTGTCAGAAAGTGGCAAGATATTTCAAAATGCATTAAAATCAATTAAAGATGCGCCAGATATTCGTGCAGCAAAGGTACAACAAATCTCTGACCAAATCAAAGCTGGGAAATATCAAGTAAGCAGTGAAGAATTATCAAGTAAAATTGTTAAAGGTGCATTTTTTGACAAATCAATATAATGTTAACCCAAAGGAAGGGAATTAGCATGGACCAACTGCTTCATAAACTGATCGAAATATTGCGTGTAGAAAAACAAATTTTATATAATTTACTTCAATTATCGCACACCAAGACCAATCTATTATTAGAAGCAAACGTTGATGCTATAAACAACATTATTTTGCAGGAGCATGAGCTAAAGTTCACACTTGATACCGCTGAAAAGAAGCGTGAAAGGGTGGTTGTGGACATTGCAACTGCGCTACAAGAGGATGCCAGTCATATAACCATTTCAGATATTATCGAAAAAACCGACTTGCCGCTCAATCAGGAGCTGAAAACGGTCAAAAATGAGATGCACGATCAATTGACCGAATACAAGGGCATCAATGAAATCAATTTGGCATTGATACAAAGCCACTTGTATTTTGTTGACTTTATGGTCAACACCATATCGGGACGACAAACGCAAGCGATTATATACGGCTCGCAAGGGTATACCGTAGCGGATGAAAAGCGTAACTACTTTTTTGATAACAAGGCATAGGAGGGGAACATAATGGCAGGATCTTTTGGGGGATTGGAAATAGCACGTAGTGGCTTGTACATCAGCCAAAAGGCGCTGGACATTACGAGTAAAAACATTGCCAATGCCAACACAGTTGGCTATACAAGGCAACGTGTCGTTTCCACACCAGCCGTTTTCAATATGGGGGTGCAATTTACCACCGTCGAACAAATTCGGGATAAGTTTTTAGATGTACAATATAGAAATGAGCTCAATCAATCGGGTGAGTGGAGCGTAAAAACAGAAGCGTTGACCATGATGGAGGATTTTTTGCAAGAGCCTTCGGACACAGGCATCAACCAAGCAGTAGGCGAATTTTTTAATGCGATACAGCAAATGTCAAAGCAACCTGAAACAAAAGAGTTTCGCACACAGGTTAGGCAAAATGCTATTAATTTGACCGAAACGCTGCAATATCAATATCAAAAATTTACGGAAATTCAACAAAACCAAAATGAGTCCATCAAAGGCACGGTTAGTCAAATCAACACCCTTGCTGAAAATATTAGGGCGCTCAACGCTCAAATTGTTAAGCTTGGCACAAATGGGGAAGAAACCAATGAGTTAAATGACCAACGTAATAATTTAATCGATCAGCTTACGGAATTAGTAGACATTCGTGTTACCGAACAGTCAGATAAGACCGTGAGCATTGAGATTGGTGGAAAGACATTGGTCGAAGGCAACACTGCGCACAAGTTAACCACTACGCAGGACAAGGAAAACCCCATTGCAGACGAGCCAATGCTCGACACTGTGCGATGGGAAGAGGACGGCGAACAGACCGACATTATAGGCGGCAAATTAAAAGGGTATATGGACATCCGTGATGGCAATGGTGTTTTAGAAACGGACGATCCCAAGGCAATGGGCGTCCCTTATTTTATAGCGAAGTTTAACGTGTTTGCAAAAGCAATAGCAGAGGCTGTGAATACGATCCATACACAGGGCTATACACAACCAAATGAAAGCAACGGCAACGTGTCGACATCAGGTCATGACTTTTTTGTTGCAGGAGATGGACAAACGGAGGTCACTGCGAAAAATATTAAAATTTCTGATGCGATCATGAGCGATGTGTATAACATTGCGGCATCTGATGAAACACTTAATGCACTCAATATGGGCAATAAAAAAATTATCTCGCAAATTTCAGATTTGAGGGATAGCAAAATCAAGGTAGATATTGGTGGAATTACGT
>JACMMQ010000129.1 GCA_014378955.1 Clostridia bacterium | reverse complement strand
GAAGGCAGTCGTTGAAGCTGAAAAGTATAAAGGACCTTCCATCATCATCGCATATGCACCTTGTATCAACCACGGCATCAAGGGCGGCATGACCAACAGCCAACTTGAAGCGAAAAAAGCTGTTGAAGCTGGTTACTGGTTGTTATATCGCTTCAACCCAGACTTGAAGGAACAGGGCAAAAATCCATTTGTAATGGATTCAAAAGCACCAACTGCTTCCTATAGAGATTTCATCTTGGGTGAAGTACGTTACTCCTCATTGCTTCGTTCCTTCCCAGGTCGTGCAGATGAACTGTTCGACAAAGCGGCAGAACAAGCGCAAGAACGTTATGATATGTACGACAAAATGACCAAATAGTTTCTGAATAACGGGTAAATTAAAACGCTTGCGATTTTCGCAAGCGTTTTTTATATGTTATAGCGTGTCTTCTACAAACAAAAGCACATCACACCAAATCACATCAATGGCTTGGTGTGATTTATAAATTTCACATGTATGGCTATTTCATTTTAATATTCAGATAAGTTAATATGGTTTGTTGCTCTTCATCACATTCGGTGATAACAGTTGTCGCAATTTTTTGGTTCTGATCATTATTCCTGACTATTCACCAAATCATGCATATTATACATCCCAGCCTCTTTACCTGCCAAATATTTTGCGGCTTTTATCGCACCCGCTGCAAAAATCTCCTTGGACATTGCGATGTGGTTGACTTCAATGATTTCGTCCTGCCCTGCAAATATGACCGAATGCTCGCCTACGATGGTGCCGCCTCGTATGGCGTGTAGACCGATTTCGTTTTTACTTCTTTTGACACGCTCCGTTGAGCGGTCGTAAACATATTCTGGCTTTTCTGGCATGCTTCCAGCAATTGCATCGGCAATCGCAAGCGCTGTGCCGCTTGGGGCGTCTATTTTTTGGTTGTGATGCTTTTCGATGATTTCAATATCAAACGTTTCGCTCAATATTTTTGTTGCCTTTTGTACCAAGTCAATCAATAAATTGATACCCACTGACATGTTGGCTGAAAAGAAAATCGGTATTTCTTTTGTGGCAGCCTGCATCATTTGATGTTGTGGCTCCGCTAGGCCTGTGGTCGCAACCACAACGGGGATGCGGTTTTTCGTTGCGAAGGTCAGTAAATTCTCTAAGCAATTTGGGTGGGAAAAGTCAATGATTACGTCCGCTTTTACATTACACTCAAGCGGATTTAAAAATACGGGGTAAGAGTTTTTAAGCGAATGGGCAATATCAAAGCCTGCCACGATTTGGCAATCGCTCATTTCGGCGGCAAGACGTGTTATTACCTGCCCCATTTTCCCGTTACAGCCGCTCATGATAATTTTTATCATTGTGTTACCTCTTTTCTTAGGCGTATTATTGCAATTTCAAACCGTATTGCACCATAGAATTTTTCAATACCTCTAAATTCTTGTCAGACATGTCACAAAGCGGCATCCGTAGCTTGCCTACCTGCATGCCCATCAAATTCATCGCCGTTTTGACTGGGATAGGGTTGACCTCTATAAATAGGTTGTTAATTAAATCAAACATATGAAGCTGTAAGTCCATTGCACCCTTCACGTCACCTGCTAAATATTTTGTCACCATGTCGTGTGTTTGCTTGGGCAAAATATTTGCCACGACTGATATGACCCCTTTACCGCCAATGGACAGCATGGGTACGATCATATCGTCATTGCCCGTATAGAGGGTCAAATCATCGCCACACAAAGCAGCCGTCTCCATCGCTTGCGCAATAGAGGCATTGGCTTCCTTGACCGCAACGATGTTTTCAATTGCACTTAATTCCTTATAAGAAGCGGGGGCGATGTTCATGCCCGTTCTGCTCGGTACATTGTAAAGAATAATAGGCAAATTGACCGCTTCCGCAATCATTTTAAAATGTAATACCAAGCCCTTTTGGGTGGTTTTATTGTAATAGGGGGATACCAACAGCAAGCCGTCCGCACCCACCGATTGGGCATATTGGCTAAGCTCAATGGCGTGATGCGTGTCGTTGCTCCCAGTGCCTGCTATCACGGGTATACGCCCTGCGACCGTGTCCACGGCAAATTTAATTGCACTTTTATGTTCAGCGTCTGGCATGGTGGATGATTCGCCAGTGGTGCCACAAATTATTAAAGCATCGGTGTCATTAGCTATTTGAAATTCAATCAATTCCGCTAATTTTGGGAAATCAATCCCCGTATCGGTAAAGGGTGTAACGATGGCTACGCCCGAGCCAGTAAATAATATCTTTTTCATGATGACTACTCCTCTCGAAATATAATTATTCCGACCACATTTTGATAAGCTCCGCTGCAATTTGTACGGCATTTGTCGCAGCACCTTTTCGAATGTTATCAGCAACGACCCATAGATTTACGCCATTTTCCACACTTTCATCACGGCGAATACGCCCAACGAACGTTTCGTCCTTGTCTGAAGCGGTGATTGCCATTGGATAGATGCCGTTTTCTGGTTCATCCTGCACGATTAAGCCTGGTGCATTTCTCAAAACGTCTTTTAACGCTTCTATTTCGAATGGTTTTTCTAGCTCAACATTGATGGACTCGCTGTGTCCGTTGAATACAGGCACACGCACGGTGGTTGCGGTTACGCGCATGTCAGGCACACCTAATATTTTGCGTGTTTCGTTCACCATTTTCATTTCTTCCTTGGTGTAGCCGTTTGGTAAAAATACGTCAATTTGTGGAATGCAATTGCCAGCGATTGGGTGTGGGAATTTCTGTGGTGCTTCACCCTTTAAGCCGTTTTCCAAATCGGCATAACCGCCCATGCCTGCCCCTGAAACCGCTTGGTAGGTGGAATACACCACACGCTTGATGCCATAGGTATCCAGTAACGGTTTAAGTGCGACCATCGCTTGGATGGTGGAGCAGTTTGGATTGGCGATGATGCCGTTGTGCTTTTTGATGTCGCCTGCGTTCACTTCAGGCACGACCAGTGGCACTGTTTCATCCATACGCCAGGCGCTGGAATTGTCCACCACCACTACGCCCTTTGAAGCGGCAATAGGGGCGTATTTTTCACTGGTGCCTCCGCCAGCGGAAAACAGTGCAATGTCGATGTCCGCATCAAACGAGTTTTCGGTTAATTCCTCGATGGTATATTCGGTGCCCATAAATTGTACCTTTTTCCCTGCAGAGCGCTTAGATGCAAGCAAGGTATATTTTTCTACCGGTAATTTCATTTCTTCTAAAACCTTTAAAAATGTTCGACCCACCATGCCAGTTGCGCCAACCACTGCAATGTTAAACTTTTTCATTTTCTTATTCCTCCGTATATTAGAATTGTGTGGGCGCTGCCCTATATATTGCGTAGCAATATTTCCTCTGCTCGACCAAATGAATGCGTTCTTTGCATTCATAGCCACGAAGGTGGCGTGGTCATCGCCCGCCTCTTTTTTGAAAAAAGGAGGGCAAAAAACTTTAGTTGGGATGTTGTTTGGTTTGCAAAAAAATATAAGGCTGTCATGCCGAACGTAGTGAGGTATCTCGTTTTTGAGATTTCTCGCTTCACTCGAAATGACAATGGGATGATTTTTTGCTTTGCATTTCTCACTATACAAAAAAACAGTTGGAGAAAAGCTCCAACTGTATATGTCGCTCGGCTTTCTTAGCGTACAAGTACAGATAGCACTCCATCAAGCGATTTGATGACAGTCGTATAGTTGTTCACCATAAGACCAGAAGGTCAATGTAACGGCAATGACGCTCTTCGGCACGGTTCCCTTTCGCTAATTGTCAAAGAATACCGTATATTCTCGAAATAGCTCATCATGAAACATGCTCCTCTATCTAAATATTCAATTTTTCAATTATAATTAGCGTAAAAGTCTGTTAACGTGTTTTAAAACAGCTTCTCACAACCCAACACACTTTCAAATATCATATCATCTCTATTATATGTCTGTCAACTATTTTTTGTACCCAATTACACTACGCTATATTATATGTTCAAATGTCTCACATATTCACCATACAAGCCCCATCAAAAAAATATAAAATGCGGGTATGCACAGGCAAATGCGTCAACCTTGTAAGTGCCTCGGCGTAATAATGCATCTGGATTTTGTATCGGTCGGCGATCGCCTGCACGCCTTCCTTTTCGATGCGGTCGGTCTTGTAATCCACCAGTGTCCAGCCGTCCCCCTCGATAAAGCAACAATCGATCATCCCTTGTAGCATGATGGTTTCGTCCTCATTTGGGGGCAGTTGTGGGTACACCTCATGGCATTTGAGTGGTATGTGAAAAGGCAATTCTCGCAACACTTTTTTTGCTTTTAAAATGCGTTCGCCTAGTTCGCTCGTATAAAAACGCACGATACTTTCGGCTTTAACAGCTTTTGCTTGCTCCACGGTGAGCAAATCGTTTTGCACCATGCCATTTATTTGATGTGAAATGCTTGCAAGTGAAATTTCCTGCTTCAAGTCCACGTGTTGCATGACAAAATGCACCACGCTACCCTTTTCAGCGGCAGTCAAGCCTTTGGTGGGCTGTAAAAATGCAGGGGTTTGCATGCGTTTAGGGCGATATAAGTAATCCGCTTGCTCATCTGGACTTTCGTGCAACCGCTTTAATTCTGACACCGATATTTTCACAGGCAATTTGGTGATTTCGCTATACGGATATTGCCATGACAACCGTTCGAAAATGGTTTTTTGCACCTGCGCATCAGGGGTGGCATCTGGTTGCTCCGTGAGGGCAATGTCTTTGGTTTCTCCTATTGTGGTGAGCGTACTTGCATCCACCACTTGCACCTGCCATTCAGAATTGTCCTGCACGATATTCAAACTGTCAAGATTGGATAGCTCTCGCAAAACACGACCATTTGGGTGGCGTATGACTGCCCCACCTAACCAATCGAGCATGCAACTCACTGACAGCATGTCCATTGGCTCGAGTGCGCCGTCCGCTGCCATGCGGTAGTTTGCCCATTTTACAGCTTGCTTTTGGGCATCGTTCACCACGGCTGTGATGATGAGTTTTTCCTTTGCACGTGTGAGCGCAACATACAACACACGCATTTCTTCTGACAGACTTTCTGCCCGTAGTACCGTTTTGATCGCCTCTTTTGCGGCGGTGGTACAGGTGATACGCAAATCAGCATCTATAAGCTCGGCGCCAAAGCCATATTTGGCGTGCAACAGCATATTGCCGTTCAAATCACCCAAATTAAAGCGACTGCCCACACCTGACAAAAACACAACGGGGAATTCCAAGCCCTTGGACTTGTGAATGCTCATGATACGCACGACATTTTCATTCTCGCCAATGATTTTGGCACTTGCTAAATCAGATTGTCTTTCCTTTAATTGCCGAATGTATTGTATAAAG
>JACMMQ010000017.1 GCA_014378955.1 Clostridia bacterium | reverse complement strand
TTGACGTCAAAGACCCGACCGCACCGAAAATATTGGGCGCACTCAAAATTCCTGGCTTTAGCGATTATTTGCATCCATACGACGAAACACATTTGATAGGCTTTGGCAAGGACACGATAGAAAAGAAAATGAACGGCAACACCGAGCCAACCGCATTCGCCATGGGCATGAAGCTGTCATTGTTTGATGTCACGGACGTAGCAAACCCAATTGAACAGTTCAATGTAAAAATCGGCGACCGAGGCACCGACTCAGAGGCATTGCACAACCACAAGGCACTATTGTTCTCCAAGGAAAAGAACCTGTTAGCATTCCCAGTGACCATGTCACTCGTAACAGGCGACAAGTTTGACACGTATGGCTATCCAAAGTACGGACAATTCGCAACACAAGGCATGATGGTATACAACCTAGACCTGCAAAAGGGCTTCACGCTCAAAGGCATGGTAACCCACCTCACCAATGAAGACCTGCTAAAATCAGGCGCTAACGGCGGCGACTGGAACAAGTTTGTCAACCGTGCATTGTACATTGGTGATACAATGTACACACTTTCAAATAGCATCGTAAAAGCAAATGGCATAGCAGATTTGGCGCCACAGGGCGCTGTGGAGTTGCCTGTGAATGCTTTAGTGAATGGTGTTAGGATGTATAAATAGAAAATATGATGCATACAAAAAACGAGTGCGGCAATTTTGCACTCGTTTTTTGCCTATTGCTTAGTGGGTATGCTTTTATAACGATAGCCATTAGTGGTTTTGGTTCTTTTCGTCAGCCTTGGTTTCATGAACTGTACCGTGTGGATGTTGCGGTGGTGCATAGATTGAGTACAATTTAAGCGGTATATTACCTGTATTGACTAGATTGTGCCATTTGCCGGCAGGTATGATAAAGGCAAAATCGTCATACACTTTTGCTTGAAAGTCCAAACAGTCCTTTGTATCACCCATCATAACAAGCCCTTGACCTTGTTCAATACGAATAAATTGATCAAGGTTGGGATGCATTTCAAGACCTATATCTTCCCCAGCCTTGATACTCATTAAGGTAAGCTGCAAGTAGCGTCCTGTCCATAATGCGGTGCGAAAAGTATTGTTTTGCTTCGTTGCTTTTTCAATATTAATGACAAATGGTTCTGGACCATAATCCTTTAATGCAAGACAACCACCCTGCTCCTGTTCAACAGGCAAGGGAAGGTATTGATTAGGAAGCTGATTTGAAAAGTATTCGTTATACATTGGCGTGTTCATATAATAAGGGTTTGGATACATGTTGCAACTATTATACATCGGTGTATTCATGTAATAAGGATAGGGTAATGATTCGTATATATTATACATAGTGTGCAGTCCTTTCATAGGTGTATAATAATAGCATATGATTGGCAATAAGTGAATGTGCATTGGCGTGACAAAACGACTTACGACCCACTTCTGCACAGGCAGTCATGTGTTGATGTATTGCAAACTAGAGACAGTTGAAAGAAAAAAGATAGACAAAAACATAAAATGACGATAAAATAGTAAATATTATTTAAGAGAAGAGGGAAACGATTGAAATTAAGCATCAAAATTTTAATTGGCATTATCACATTATTGCTAGCAATATACATAGGCAATTCACTCATGCAACAACCACATGCACCAACAGGCGCATTGCCAACAGTAGCACCAACACCCACGCCAGCGCCAACAGCCACGCCAACGCCAAAGCCAAAGCCAACGCCAAAGCCAACGCCAAAGCCAACGCCAACAGCCACGGCAAAGCCAACAGCCACGCCAGCACCAACAGCCACGCCAACACCCCTTGCTACACCTGCTAAAACATATACACACAATCAAATCCCTATTTTGTATTATCACTGTGTGAGCGATACGTTTTTTGGGATTAAGGAATTGTTTGTGACCCCTAAGAATTTTGACGAGCAGCTGCGCTATTTGAAGGAGCAGGGGTATACGGCAATTGATTTTCATCAGCTGTCCAATGTGCAAACCATAGAAAAGCCAATCCTCATTACCTTTGATGATGGGTATGAAAATAATTACACAGAGGCGTACCCGATACTCAAAAAATATGGCATGAGAGCCACCATCTTTATAGCGGTGAATTTGTTGGATCGGGATGGCTATTTAAAACGTGCCAAACTGAACGAAATGAAATACCTTATATCCTATCAAAGTCACACGATGACGCACCCCGAGCTGACCAAGCTTTCATTGCCCGAAGTGGACAAGGAATTGTCTGAAAGTAAACGGCAGTTAGAGGCTATGACGGGTGAAAAAATGGTTGCACTTGCCTATCCATTTGGAAAATACAACCAAGACATTATACAATTGACTAAAAAGTATTACCAATATGCGGTGAACATCAGAGCTGGCTTTTACCAGTTATCCGGCAGTGCTTATGAAATGAAAAGGATTTATGTACCCCTTGAAATGGACATTGAAAAATTCAAACAAAAGCTTTTGCCGTAACTACTTCGTCATTGCCTGAAATTCAGGATTGCTTCGCATTTTAGCGAAATGATCTTGCGTTCGGGCAGTTTTTTTAACATCTGGGGACAGGTCAATTGCTTTTTTTAAATATGCAAGCGATTTGTCCACCTGGTTACGGTCGGCGTAAATGGTGGAAATACCGTAGTAGCTCCAAATGTTTTCGGGATCGAGCTTTATGGTGTTTTCAAACCATATGAGCGAATGGTCGTAATTTTTTTGCAGCTTATAGCTAAAGGCAAGAAAATAGTTGGCGGATACCAAGTCTGGTTTTAGGTCAACCGCTTGCTTGAGCGATTGAATGCCGTCTGCGGTGTTGCCAAGAAAGCTAAGGGCAATCCCTTTTATGGCATACGCATTTGCATTCGTTGCATCAAGCACAATTGCCTTGTTGGCGGTGGTGACAGCCTCTTGATATTGTCCGTTGCCGTATTTTTCTTCAGAAAGCTTTGCAAGTCGAGCAGATGCTTTTGCCTCTGTTTGCAATGCAATAGGAACAGCAGAAGGCGGTGCTGCGGGGGATACACTAGGTATAACCGTAGGAGCGGCGGTAGTGGCGACCGATGGCGATGGCGCATTTTTGGCAGGTGTACAGCCTGTTAGCAAGATAAAGCACGAAAGCATGAGAAGTTTATTTCTGGTTTTTTTAATCATCCTGCACCTCTATTCATATTAAGTTTGCACATTATAGGCAAGCATATCATAGTGTTTTGGGCACGTCAATTGCTATTGATAAAATATTCAAATTTCAACATAAAAATAAATTTATGCCTAAACCTATTGACGAATGGTGACATTTTTGGTATGCTATATACAGAACACTTGTTCCGTGTGAATAGGAGGGATTTTAGTGCAAGTAGAGCAGTATGTAGAATATTTACTCAAGCACCGCCAAATTTTATTGGGTGAGATGAAGCAACTCAAGCTTTTACAACGGCACAACCGTAACCGAATGGAAACGGCTGTATTGGCAGACAGAACACTTGACTTCAAGCGTTTGGAAAGTGGCGTGGCTTCGCTTGAGCCAAAATACAGAGCGGTATTGACCGATTTGTACATCCGTGGCTTAACCTGGCAGGAGGTCGGCGAAAAACAGCACATCAGCCAAAAGACCTTGGCGAATTACCGCAAAAAGGCGATTGAGCAGTTGGCGTGCATGTGGCAGTTAAGTAGCATGAAATATCTCGCAACACTGTATGAAAACGCATAAATCATACAACCATATTTTAAGCATAAAATCCCATTGCTTTTTGTCGCAACAAATGATAAAATGTTAAAATGATACGAATCTCGATTAAAATCATAACCATCTGTCGGTCAGTGTTTCAAAACGCTTACTCGCGTTTTGCCTCCCTCCGCTGGTTACGTTTTAATCTGAGATTAGTATAAATTGTTGGAGGCTTGATATGCATGGCGCTAGGATTGGTACATATATACACAGGTGATGGCAAAGGCAAGACGACCGCCGCAATCGGACAAGGCATACGCTGTGCAGGGAATGGCAAAAAAGTCATTATGGTGCAGTTTTTAAAAAGTGGCAAATCAGGTGAGTTGAACCTGTGTGAGCGTATCAAGGACAGCTTTGAGATTGTTCGCTTTGACAAGACCGCTGGTTTTTTCTGGCAGCTTGACGACGCACAAAAGGACGAAGTAAAAAAGAACGTTACACGATCGTTGCAATATATAGAAAAGGTCATGAAAAGCAATAGCTGTGACCTATTGATACTAGACGAATTGATAGGCGTCATTAAAAATGGCTTGATTGATGTGCAGGAAATGACTGCGTTACTTCAAAACAAGCCCATGGCAATGGAGCTCATTTTAACAGGACGACAAGCACCAGACTATTTAATTGCAAGGGCAGACTATGTCACCGAAATGGTTCCCATCAAGCACCCCTTTGAACAAGGGATTCCTGCAAGGGAAGGCATTGAATTTTAGAATATTTTGAGTATAGGGGCAGGATTTATCCGCCCGAATAGATAAAACTTACCGCTTATAAGCATTACGGAGGATATCATGGCAGGATTTTTTGGGTTTTTTGATTATACAAAGCCAGGACCAGGCGTTGACAAGGACGCACTTAAAAAACGTTCGTTTTTCTTATTTATTGATTTATTTATGCGTAAGTTTTGGAAAATTATACAGCTCAATATGTTATACTTTATATGCTGTATACCCATCGTGACAATCGGTCCAGCAACTGCTGGTTTTGTATACGTGCTTCGCAACTTTTCGCGGGAAGAACATGCTTGGATCGCGAGTGACTTTTTTGAAAAAGGGTTCAAACAAAACTTTAAGCAATCGTTTTTACATGCACTGTATACGGCAATCCTTTTGTTAGTATTGGCATTGAGTGATCGTTTTTACCGTGCGATGTGGAAGCAGGCTGCACTAACAGGCGGCAATACGATTGTGTATGCAATTGGCTCGGCATTTGTGTTGATTGCGCTGATGATTTTGACATTTATGCAACCGTACGTATACTTGATGATTGTTACCTTTGAAATGAAGCTCAAGGATATCTATAAGAATGCACTAATCTTTGCTGTGGCAAAGCTACCAAAGAATATTTTGGTTGCCCTTTGCTGTGTGATTATCTTGCTACCATTTGCGTCATATTACCTGATTGGCTTAATACTCGTGCCGTTCTTTCTATTGGGACTTATAGGCTTTATCGTTGTTTTTTGGAGCTACTTGACCATCGAACAGCTTATGATTGTACCTGCAAGGGTTGCGGAGGAAATTGAGGAATAGTAGTAACGATTAAATGTAAAATACCCCAAGCGATGATATGTCGCTTGGGGTATTTGTGTGTTTAGTGTTTGTAGGATGGGGGTTTCGCATGCTGTGGCATGCGACAATTTTTTTGAAAAAAATTGAGTAAAATTTGAAGGGTTAAGGTTTCGCCGTCTGCGGACGACGACAAAGGGCGCCGCCCTTTTGAAACCCGTAATTTTTTGAAAAAAATTAAGTAAAACTTTGTTTAAAACCCCAAATTAAAGTTTTTGTCCCCTTTTTTCAAAAAGGGGTGGGTGTGGGCAAAGCCCACGGTTCTAGGGCTTCAACACACCCTGCTTTTCATTCATTCGATTGAGCGTATCCTCTAACTGCTTGAGCGACTTGCCAAATCCTTCCCAGTCGCCTGTTGCGGAGGAGCCCTTGACCGATTTGAAGTCATTAAACGCACGGCTAATCAAGCCTTCTAGATTTTCGCCTGTGTCCGTCACCTTTGGCACTGCACCGCCGAATATCCCTTTGAGGGCTAATTCAAGTGTTGGCTGCATGATGATTTTTTCACCATAAGCGACGATAACACGCTTGATTTCTGGCAATGACGTCTGTCCTGTAGCGGTAATATACACAGGTTCTACGTATAAAATAGAGCGATTGACAGGAATAACCAGTAAATTACCAGGAATGACATTCGAGCCACCTGACCGCCACAACGACATATCCTTGGATATTTCGGGGTCAGACTCTATTCTCTTTTCTATCTGCTCGGTGCCGTATACATTTTCTCCCTTGGGGAATTTATACAGTACCAGTTGTCCATAATGATCCTTGTCTGACCTTGCGGCTAGCCACGACACCATGTTTTCCTTTTTTTCTAAGGTGTATGGCAGCATCAACGCCAATTCTTCCTTGTCGCTGACATCGGGTAGCTTCATCAAATTGTAGTAGGCATCCATTTCCTTTGGCTGTGCGCCTTGGCCTTGGCTATGCTCCATCGCAATCTTCCACGCATCTGACCTGTTATAAAACGAGCCTGCGTTGGTCATGTGGTAGGTCGCAAAGATGTTCGCCTGCACCTTGAATAGCGCTTCTGGATAGCGCACGTGGCTCAACAGGTCGTCTGGCATTGCCGTCTTTTCAAACAGGGTGGGGTATGCCTTTTCATACGCCTTGATAATCGGGTCAGCTTGGTCGGTGATGTAATACTTCACGTCGCCGTCATACGCATCCACAACCGCCTTGGCAGGATTTCTGATGTAGTTATAACCGCCGCCCATCGTCTGTGAATAGGGATAATTGTTGGTGGTGGTGTAAATGTCCACGACCCATTTGAGTCGTCCGTCCTTGTCAATCACGACATAAGCATCCTTTTCATAATGCAAGAACGGAGCGGCAATGTTGACACGCTCTAATATTTGACGATTTAAAAGCAAACGGCTGTCGTTGCTAATAAAGCCAGAAACAAGCATGCGGAAATCGCCATATTTCGCAGCAAATACCAAGCGATTGAACAAATTCATCCGCACGCCTGCTTTGCCATCATAGGTAAATTCTAGCTCCTCTTGTCCCTCGGAATAGTCTAGTTCCTTGGTGTCCTTGGCATTTACGATGACATAATCGTCTGTCATT
>JACMMQ010000128.1 GCA_014378955.1 Clostridia bacterium | reverse complement strand
TGGGTTGGAGGATTTCTTAATTCTTTTACCTACAAGGGAATTACCTTTTCTTTTTTGATTGATTACAAACTAGGCAACAAAATGCTCTCAGGCACAAACTTCAATGCCATCCGGCATGGATTGCATAAAATGACATTGGAAGGAAGAGAAAATGGTATAATTGGTAAGGGTGTTTCAGTAACAGGGGGCGAAAATACCAAAGCTGTTTTCCCGGTTGATCAATACTGGGGATACCTTCGCTCACAAAGTATGATGGAGGATGTTATTTATAACGGTGGTTATTGGAAACTACGCCAAATTACACTTGGGTACGACCTTACAAAGTTTGTTCCGGGAAAATGGCCTGTGAAAGGTATAAAGCTCAACCTGGTAGCAAACAATGTTTTGATTATAAAAAAATGGGTTGATAATATCGATCCTGAAACATTCGGTTACAGTTCTGATAACCTGGTTGGGCTGGAATCAACAGGACTTCCTTCTACAAGAGGGATTGGTGTGAATTTGAATATTAAATTTTAATACGATAATCATGAAAAAAATAATAAACTATAGTTTTTTGTTGGCGTTTATACTATTTGTAACCTCATGCGACAAAGGGTTTGATGAGTTGAATACAAACCAGGTCAATCCAACATCAATAGATCCACTTTACCAATTGAATAATGCGGTGGTTAGTGCTTCCTTCCCTGCAAATTCAGCCCTCGCATATGATATGGGCGTTGTCCAACAGATTATTTCTCCAAATAATGGAGTACTGAATGGGGCAAATTTTAACTCCGATAATAGGGGAAATACACAGGGCATATGGCAAAATTATTATCGGAATGTGACCAGGCTTACCAACGATGTTATTCTAAATACTAAAACTATGGCAGACCGGACCAACCTGACTCAAATGGCCCGAATCTTCCAGGCTTTTGCCTATATGGTCCTTACAGACGAATATGGAGAAATACCTTATACAGAGGGCGGTAAGGGATATACTGATCAAAACTTTTTTCCGGTTTATGATGCACAGCAAATAATTTATACAGATATTATTAAGGAGTTAAGCGAAGCTGCAGCGGCATTAAATACCACCGGCAAAATAGAAACAGGAGATGTATTATACAGTGGTAATATTGCGCAATGGAAAAAATTTGCTTATTCATTGATGTTGAGAGCCGGAATGCGCCTTAGTAAGGTTGATGCTGCAAAAGCCCAGGCAACTGTACAGGCAGCTTTCCAGGGTGGAGTTATTCTTGCGAATGCTGATAATTCGTTTATCAGGCATGACGCTAATTACCAGAACCCAACTGGTGGTACGCTCAACTCCACAGAAGCCGCTAATTTTTATCTTACAAAACCATTTGTTGATTCCCTTAAAGATAGAAATGATCCACGCTTGCAGGCCATCGCTGTTCGTTATGCGGGCGCCACCTCGGGAGGGGGACATACGGCAGCTGCACGCACTACAACTCCTTCACAACAATTTGGACTACCCCTAGGATTTGACAATAATACAGCAAATGCCTATGCCACTTCTGTAGGTCGTGCAAGCTTTTATGATTTTAGCCAGGCGGATCGCTTACGTATTGCAAAAGTATCTGCTCCTTGTTTTTTGGTTACTGCCGCTCAAAGCCAATTGTTACTTGCTGAAGCGAAACAACGTGGTTGGATAACTACTGCCAGTACCATAAAAGATTTTTATGATGCTGGTGTAACACTTCACATGCAACAAATGGCAAGTTATGATGCCGGTAGCGCTATTGCTGCAGGAGACATAACAACCTATTTAACCAACAATCCTTTTGACCCTGCAAGGGCGCTGGGCCAAATAGGTACTCAATATTGGATTGCTTCGTTTCTAAATGGACCGGAGGCCTTCGCCAATTACAGGCGTACAGGATTCCCTGCATTGGCACCTAATCCTTTCCCCGGAAAGGAGGTTGCTTTTATCAGAAGACTTACTTATCCAAACTCTGAACAGTCTGTTAATCCAACAAACTTCAATGCAGCAATTTCAAGGCAGGGTGCAGATAAACTGGATACCAGGGTATGGTGGGATAAATAATGCTT
>JACMMQ010000127.1 GCA_014378955.1 Clostridia bacterium | reverse complement strand
GGGGTATAGTTAGGTCTGTGCTTGCCTCTTAAAATAGTGGCAACAACGGTTGCTACACGACCAAGCGGTTTACCTTCAGCGTCAATAATATACCATTTTCTGTTTAAATCGGTTGCTTTTTCCATAAATGTACTCATGATTTTTCCTCCTATTTACGTATTACACTATAATGTTTATCGTTAAAACCTATCAAACATGCAAGCTGTAACGGGATACGCATTTTTAGGGTGACAATGCGTGACGTTACAGGCATTGTTCTTTTAATTCGTATGCGTTGCTTATCGGACGGTTTCTCAGCTACCACATTGTAATATAAAGTTTTCGTTCTGTCAAGCGTTTTTTTCAAAATTTTAATTTACGACAGTGAAAGGTCTTTTATGCTCTCGTTATCTCTCGATTACTCTCGTATAATCTGCCGCCATTTCATTTTTTTATAGGCTAAAAGCATTGTATTCCACTGAAAAATTTAGTATAATAATAATGGCAAAATATGTATGAATGACTATATATTTTATATACGGAGGTTAAATGCATGAAAGTTAAAAAAGCCATTATTCCAGCAGCAGGGCTTGGTACGCGTTTTTTGCCTGCTACCAAATCTACCCCAAAGGAAATGCTCCCCATTGTGGACAAGCCTACCATTCAGTACATTGTGGAAGAGGCGGTTGCTTCTGGTATTGAAGAAATACTCATTATCACAGGGCGTACCAAGCGTGCGATTGAGGACCATTTTGACAAGTCGTATGAGCTAGAGGCGGAGCTTGAAAAGGCTGGCAAGCAGGAATTACTCGAGCAAATACAACAAATCTCCAACATGGTGAATGTGCACTATGTCAGACAAAAAGAGGCAAAAGGTCTGGGACATGCCGTGCTTTGTGCAAAGTCTTTTGTGGGCAATGAGCCATTTGCCGTTATGCTTGGGGATGACATTGTGGAAGCACAGCCACCATGCTTAAAGCAGATGATTGATATTTTTGACCAATACAAATGCTCGGTGTTGGGCGTGCAAACAGTGCCACAATCCGAAGTGAATAAATATGGCATCGTCGCAGGGGAAAAAATAGGCGATCGTTTATACACGGTGAATGATTTGGTGGAAAAGCCTAATCAAGCTGTTACACCGTCCAATGTGGCGATTTTAGGACGATATATCATCACCCCTAGAATTTTTGATTTACTGGAAAATACAATGCCTGGCGCCGGCGGCGAAATACAGCTGACCGATGCGCTGTGTGCCTTAGCAAAAATTGAAAAAATGATGGCGTATGATTTTATCGGCAGACGTTATGATGTGGGTAATCGCATGGGGTTCTTGGAGGCAACAGTTGAATATGCACTGATGCGTGAGGACCTGAAAGAGCCGTTTATTGCTTACTTGAAGGATATATTGAAAGGTTTATAGGGGTATTGAAAGGTTTATAGGGGTATTGAAAAGGCAAGCAAATTTAAAATTTGCTTGCCTTTTTTTGCTATAAAAAATATAAGCTTTTGTCACTGCTAAAAACCTTACTTTCTTTTTCTATCGTAAAAAGAAAGTAACAAAGAAAAATACTCTTTAAGTGTTTGGATTTCGTTTTCTGCG
>JACMMQ010000016.1 GCA_014378955.1 Clostridia bacterium | reverse complement strand
TGTATTGGTAGTGTCTGCAGCATATTTTTCAATTCCGGAAATTTTCAAATGATGATTTACCTGGCAACAAAATTTTGCTAGGGCAATTCAGAGATGTCTATCCGTTGCTTCTTTTTCCTCACGAGTACAACGAAACTCGTTATTGCTACAATAACGGATGCTATTGCACCCAGTAATGCAAGTCCTGCCCCGGAACCTCCCACGATCTTGACGATAAGAGCAGTCCAAAATAAATATACAGAAGCCAGTACCGCACCTATTCCCAGGATTATCCAGAATATAACCCAGCCAGGTTGTTTCCCATTTCCAGGTCGCTGTTCTTTATATGATTTCTGCGCTATCTTTTTGGCATATCGCTCTGATCGGTTTAATACTTTTGCTACCTTGATCACCTGAGCCTTCAGAACCTTTTGCTCCTTCGTGACAGATTCATGGGCCATAAAAATTTGGGAGGAATCATGGCTGTATACCTTAGTTGAATCCAACACATGAGGATGGATAGCGAAGCTGGTATTTGCAGCACAGAAAATCAGCAGGAGGAAACAAAACTTTTTCTTCTTCAGATGAATATGCTTCATGATAAAAAATATTTTACGATAAGTTAGTCCACAATCACCTGGCGTGCTGCCAGACCCTGATCAAATTCAAGCAGTAGTGTATATTGTCCGGCCATCAGGTTTTTGACATTCAGGTAGAAATAATTATCATCAATGACGGCTCAACGGACAACAGTGGCAAAATTTGTGATGATTACGCAAAATTGGATGATCGCATACATGTTATTCATAAAAAGAATGAGGGTGTGTCTGCCGCACGCAACGAAGGATTAAAAATAGTAAAGGGACAGTATATAGGGTTTGTAGACAGTGATGATTGGGTAGAGCCAACAATGTTTGAAAGCTTGAAAAACTGGTCTGTGCAGTATGAAGCAGATGTTGCCATATGTGGTTTTTGCAGGGAAGAAACGAATGGGGATATTATTTATTGTTCAAAAAAAACGGATGCATTAGTCCTAACTGCTGAAACAGCTATAAGCTTGGCATTGCAAGAGGATAGTTATCAAGGGTATTTGGTGAACAAATTATTTCGGAGCAGTTTATTTATCAATGGTGGTTCACAGTTTGATACAAATGTTCATGTATGTGAAGATTTGTATTTTGTATGTCAGCATATTGCCGTTAGCCATAAAATTGTATATAATTCCGAGCCTTTTTATCATTATTGCATGAGGGAAAATAGTGCGTGTAAAAATGATTGGGATGAAAAAAAGCTCTCGCTTATCACTGCAAGAGAAAGGATTATTCGTTTAGTCACAGATTTATATCCTAATTTGCAAAACCAAGTAAAATGCCTATATATTTGCAGTGCTTTATATCTCATCAGGCTGGTTGTGCGTAGTGATAAGAAGGGCAAAGCAACTTTTAAAAAGCTTCAAGGCAATTTAAGAAAGTACAAAAAAGAATTCCTAGCATGTTCAGAAATGAGTATTAGGAATAAGACAAAGCTGGTATTATATCTCACTATACCATTTATAGGGCATATCATGTATGAAAAACTTGTTTTTTACTTTAAATTTTTCAAAAGAGAGGTTCGAAATGCCACTAATTAGTATAATTGTTGCGGTATATAATGTAGAAAAATACATAGATAAATGCTTAGAATCTATACTTGCACAAACGTTTGCAGATTTTGAGCTTATCCTTGTTGATGATGGGTCGACTGATCGTAGTGGGAATATATGTGATTCATTTGCATTAGAGGATGGCAGAATAAATGTGATACATAAGGAAAATGGTGGACTAAGCGCTGCAAGAAATGCAGGGCTGGATATTGCAAAAGGGGATTTTATTGGCTTTATTGATGGTGATGATTATATACACAGTGAAATGTATAGATTACTTTATAATGAGATAACAACTCGCAATGGTTCAATAGCTTTATGTGAAGTCATAAGAGTTGACAATAGCGAATGTGACATTTTCAGTGTAATAGATAACCAACAATACCACGTTGAGGAATTATCGAATATGGATGTGCTGGAGCGCATGCACGATATAAGGGGCTGGCTGTACGTTGTTGCGTGCAATAAGCTTTACAGGAAAAACATTTTTGATAATTTGCGTTATCCGCTTAATAGGCTACATGAAGATGAATTTTTGGCACATCGCATACTATTTAACACTAGCAAAGTGGTTAGCATCAATGTGCCCATGTATTTTTATTTGCAAAGAGATGGTAGTATTATGAATGTATTTTCTATAAAAAGATTGGATGCACTGCATGCATATAGCGAAAGAATTACCTTTTTCGAAGAACAAGGATTATTTGATTTAAGAGAAAAGGTCATTTTAATGATGATGCTAGAATTTATCCATCTTTATTTTAGCGTGGCAGAAAGTGAGCCAAATCATAAAAAGAGTTTGAAGCAATATTGGCACATGTATAATAAATTTTTAGTCTATCTTTTATGCAGGAATTCAATTTCTGTAAAACAAAAGCTAATGTTTCTTTTATTTTTTGCAAGTCCCAAAGCGTATAAAATGGTATTTAACTATAGAGCGAAAATAAGAGGTACAAATTTTGAATAAAAAAAGACTAATGATCAATATGATTGCAGGTTTCGTCGCATTTGGCGTGAATATGGGCATTAGCTTTATCCTGTCGCCATACATTATTAAAACAGTGGGTATTGAAGCGTATGGGTTTGTTGGACTTGTTAATAATTTTGTCATGTATGCATCACTTTTAACAATAGCATTGAATTCAATGGCGGGTAGGTTCATAACAATAAAAATCCATGAGCATGATTTTGAAGGAGCAAATAAATATTTTTATTCGGTACTGATTGCAAACTCTTTCATGGCTATAGTTCTACTCTTAACTTCTACTTTTGTAGTGCTTTTTATTCATAAGCTTGTCAATATACCTTCTGACATATTGACAGATATTCAAATCCTTTTTGCGTTTTCAATTATTAATTTTATAGTCAGTATATTTGTTTCAACATTCTCTGTTGCTACATTTGTTAAGAACAAACTCTATTTAAACTCATTGCGCAATATAGAATCTCAAATTATACGTTCAGTTTTATTATTTTCATTATTTATGTTCTTTAAGCCAAGAGTATTTTATATAGGTTTATCAGCATTAGTTGTAACCATTTACTTAGCAGTGTTTCATGTATATTACACAAAAAAGTTACTTCCTGAAATAAAATTGAGCAAGAAATACTTTGATTTTGGCGCCATAAAAGAGCTTGTTTCTTCTGGCATTTGGAATACACTTTCTCAACTAAGTTCAATATTATCAACTGGTCTTGACTTGCTCATTGCCAATCTATTCGTAGGGGCGGTCGCAATGGGAACTTTATCAATCGCAAAGACTTTACCTATTTTAATTTTATCTGTCTTTGGTATGATGGCAGGTATATTTTCACCACAGCTTACGGAAAGCTATGCAAAGGGCGATATACGCGAAATAAAAAAGCAATTGATAACCTCTATAAAATTACTCGGAATGCTTACAAGCATTCCAATGTCAATATTATTTATTTTTGGTGATAGTTTTTATGCTTTATGGGTACCATCGCAAAATGCAATGACCTTGCAGAGCTTGTCTATGGTATGCTGTGCTTCACTTGTTTTTGCTTTGCCAATAGAAGGGTTATGGAACGTTTTCACAGTGACCAATAAAATTAAAACTTCTTCATTATTTATACTTGTAAATAGTGTGCTCACGATCGCTGTTGTGATTATTTCAATGCGCTTTGCGTCTTCGCCGATGCATAGAATTTTTATCATTGCAGGTGTTAGTACAATATTTGGCCTTTTCAGGTCATTGGTCTTTTTGCCTTTATACGGTGCGAAATGCTTGGATTTTAAATGGCATACTTTTTATCCATACATTATTAAAAATACATTGGCAATTATAATATTATGCATATTGTCATTTACCTTAAAGCAATTTCTGAATGTGAACAGCTGGATAATTCTTATTTTTGTATGCGTAATAACGGCTTTAATGGGTTTTGTGTTAAACTATTTTATTATTTTAGCAAAAGAAGATAGATTAACCTTGTTAAGTATTATTCAAAGAAAGCTTAAGCTGACAAAAGGAGATTTATCAAATGAATAAAATACCTAAGATCATACATTATTGTTGGTTTGGAAAAAGTCCATTAACGCCACTTGCGAAGAAATGTATCCGTAGCTGGAAAAAATATTGTCCAGACTTCAAAATCATGGAATGGAACGAAGAAAATTTTGATATCCATTCAAATTTATATGTCAAGCAAGCATATGAAGCAAAAAAGTGGGCGTTTGTCACTGATTATGTAAGACTGTATGCGTTGCAAATGTTCGGTGGCATCTATATGGATACGGATGTTGAGGTAATAAAAAAAATAGATGTATTTTTGAGTCACAATGCGTTTCTAGGCTTTGAAGAAAAAGATCATATTGCCACAGCGATTATGGGAGCAGAAAAAGGAAGTAAGTGGGTTGAAAGATTTTTAGAATATTATAAGAATAAGAGTTTTATCAATGAAGATAATAGTTTTGATATGACAACAAATGTTATAACCATTACACGTATCATGCGTAAGCATTACAACCTACAACTTGATAATACCTTGCAAGAGCTAGAGGGTGGCTTGGTGTTGTATCCACAGGAATTTTTTTGCCCAAAGGACTTTTTTACAGGAAAAATAAATAAAACGCAAAATACGTATACAATTCATCACTTTAACGGTTCTTGGCACGACAATGAAGAAAGGCTATTACGCAAATTGAAGTATATATTTGGTATTGAAATTGGTTCGAAATTTTATGCTATTTTTTGTTCAGTGAAAAAGAATGGTATATTAAATACAATTAGTAAAGTTATCAAATATGCAAAGGATGCCCGAAAATGGCGTTTACATTAATAATAGAATTACTTCTTGGTAAAGGCGCTTGCAAATATGCAGGCGCTTTTTTGAACGAAAGACGGGCATATGATTAAGGTTAATAGTAGTAATCGCTATCAAGTATAATCGTAAAACATTGACGAATAGCGTATGGTATGATAAAATATGACAAATATGGGAACACTTGTATTTGAAATTATTAAGGTTTTTTAGCCTGTTTGATAGATTGGAGCGTTGACATGGATACAATGAAACTAGCAGCACTTTTATTACCTGAAATAACAGACACGCCAGCGCAAATTGAGGCACAATATCCTAGTCGGAATTTAGGCAATAAGCAATACGTCACACGATTTGCACCCAGCCCGACAGGGTTTATACACATCGGGGGACTGTTTGCGGCTTTGGTTTGTGAGCGGTTTGCACATCGTTCGGGGGGCATTTTTTACTTGCGTATTGAGGATACCGATAAAAAGCGAGAGGTCGAGGGTGGCATCGCTGAAATTGTCAATGCCTTGGCACAGTTTGGCATCCTTTTTGACGAGGGCGCTACGCAGGACGGGCAGGAAGTGGGTGCATACGGTCGGTATAAGCAAAGTGAGCGTGTCAATATTTATCAAACTTATGCCAAACAGTTAATTGAAAAGGGCTTGGCGTATCCATGCTTTTGCACCGAGGAACAGCTCAACGACATTCGTCAAAAGCAAGAGGCATTGAAGCTGACCCCTGGCTATTATGGGGAGTGGGCGGCACATCGTACATTGGCACTGGCAGAGATTGAACAATTTTTGAATGACGGTAAGCCCTTTGTGTTACGGCTAAAAGCACCTGAAAATACCGATAAAAAGTTTGAATATAACGATAGCATCCGTGGCAAGGTGGAAATCGTAGAAAATACACAAGACATCGTGCTGCTCAAATCGGACGGCGTACCCACCTACCATTTTGCACATGCAATTGATGACCATTTGATGCGTACAACGCACGTCATTCGTGGGGATGAATGGCTATCGTCGTTGCCAATACATTTGCAATTATTCGCATTTTTAGGCTTTACGCCACCGCAATATGCACACATTTCGCCCATCATGAAAATGGACGGTAGCTCTAAGCGTAAGCTAAGCAAGCGAAAGGACCCCGAAGCGGCAGTGCAATATTACCACGAGCAGGGCTATCCTAAACAAGCGGTGATAGAATACTTGCTGACATTGGCAAATTCCAACTATGAGGATTGGCGACGAGACAACAAGCAAACGGCACACACGGATTTCCCATTTTCCTTGCAGAAAATGAGCGTGAGCGGTGCGTTGTTTGACTTGGCAAAGCTGACGGACATTAGCAAAAACCTCATTGCTGAGATGGATGCCGATACGGTATATCAAAACACCCTACAGTGGGCAGAGCAGTACGACCAAAAGCTATATGACGTGTTGGTAAAGCACGAAGCATACACCAAACAAATACTTGCCATCGGACGTGGCGTACAAAAGCCGCGCAAGGACATCTCCAAATGGGCGGATGTTGCACATTATTTGAGCTATTTTTATGACGAGCTATTTGATGGACAGTATGAGTTCCCAACACACCTTGAAAAACAAAGCATGCAGAAAATGCTTGAACAATATAGTGTCATGTATGATGAATTGGATGATAATACGGGTTGGTTTGATAAGGTCAAGGCATTGTCTGAATCCATCGGGTTTGTAGACATGAAAACGTATAAAAAAGACCCAACCGCCTACCCAGGTCATGTTGGCGATGTCAGCACTGTTATCCGTGTAGCGGTCACAGGGCGACAAAACACGCCTGATTTGCACACCATTATGCAGACGCTTAGACAGCAAAAGGTGCTTGAGAGATTGCAGCTTGCAGTAAGTGCATTGAAATAAATGAACGGGGGCTTGATAACCATGTGTAACGAAAATGAAGCTAGAATGACCAACTTTATACAAGAGATTATTGAAAATGATATAGCGAGTGGCAGGGTTAAGGAAATCCACACACGCTTTCCGCCAGAGCCTAACGGCTATTTGCACATTGGTCATGCGAAGGCGATTTGCATCGACTTTTTAATGGCGAAGCAAAACGGCGGTATTTGCAACCTGCGCTTTGACGATACCAACCCAAGCAAAGAGGACACCGAGTATGTCGATGCCATTATGGAAGACATCAGGTGGTTGGGCTTTGACTGGGACGATCGGATGTTTTATGCGTCTAATTATTTTGACAAATGCTATGCGTTTGCGGTGAAGCTTATCAAGGACGGTAAGGCTTACGTGGAGGATTTGTCAGCAGAAGAGGTGCGTGCCTATCGTGGGACGCTCACAGAGCCAGGCAAGGATAGTCCTTATCGCAATCGCTCGATTGCCGAAAATTTAGATTTGTTTGAAAAGATGAAGGACGGACAGTTTGCAGACGGACAAAAGATATTGCGTGCCAAAATCGACATGGCTTCGCCCAATTTTAACCTGCGTGACCCTGCAATTTACCGCATTTTACGTGCCAACCATCACCGCACGGGCGACAAATGGTGCATCTACCCGATGTATGATTATGCGCACCCGATTGGGGATGCACTAGAGGATATTTCGCATTCGCTGTGTACGTTAGAATTCGAGGACCATCGCCCATTGTACGATTGGGTGCTTGAAGCGATTGGGTTTGAAAATCCTCCGCATCAATACGAATTCGCACGCTTGAACTTAACCTACACACTTACCAGCAAGCGTAAGCTATTAGAATTGGTGGAAAACGGCGTTGTGAGTGGCTGGGATGACCCGAGAATGCCAACCCTGTCAGGGCTTCGCCGATTGGGCTACACGCCGACCGCTATCATTGATTTTGTCAAAATGATAGGCGTATCCAAGGCGTATAGCGTGGTAGATTTGGCGTTGCTGGAGCATTGCTTGCGAGACGAGCTCAACAAAACCGCAAAGCGTCACATGGTGGTGCTAGAGCCATTGAAGGTGGTTATTGACAACTACCCAGACGGGCAGGAAGAAATTTTTGATGTCAATATTTCACCGCTAGAGGACAAGCCTGTCAACATTAAAAGACCGTTTTCTAAGGTTATTTACATTGAAAAATCCGATTTCATGGAAAATCCAGCGCATAAATATTTTCGCTTAAAGCCACAGGGCGAAGTGCGGTTAATCAATGCCTATTTCATCACCTGCCAAGAAATTATCAAGGACGAAACTGGTGAGGTAATCGAGGTGCATTGCACATACGACCCACAAACCAGAGGCGGCAGCACCCCACCAGACGGTCGCAAGGTCAAGGGCACTATCCATTGGGTATCTGCACAACACGCCGTTGATGTAGACGTTCGCCTGTACGAGAATTTGTTCACAACCCCAGACCCCAACGCCGCATCCGAAGGTGGCGACTACATGGACAACCTGAACCCCAATTCGCTCACCCATATCATAGCAAAGGCAGAACCTGCGTTGCTAGACATGCAAGCAGGCGAAAATTGCCAGTTTGTCAGAATGGGCTATTTCTGCTTGGATGCAAAGGACAGCACAGTGGAAAAACCGATTTTTAATAGAACGGTTACGCTGAAGGATACTTGGAAGAAGATTAATGAAGGTTAATAGGGAATGTAAAGCGAGTGCGTGAATTTATGCACTCGCCTTTGTTTTGCAATGTTTTTGATTTCACAACATTACACGATTCTTAGTAAGTCA
>JACMMQ010000015.1 GCA_014378955.1 Clostridia bacterium | reverse complement strand
TTAAGTGTTTGGGTTTCGTTGTCTGCGGACAACGACAATGGACGCTGTCCCTTGACCCTGTAATTTTTTGAAAAAAATTAACTAAAACTTTATTATAAAAAACCCCTACTAAAGTTTTTGTCCCCTTTTTTCAAAAAGGGGCGGGCGTGGGCAGCGCCCACCGTATCCTAAACTTTACCGCTTCACGCCAAAAGTGCGATAGCGTTTGCTTCTGGGACTGGTCTGCTGAAATAATACCCTTGCATGTAATCGCATTCGAGCAGTAACAGCTTGTCCATTTGCTCCACTGTTTCTACACCCTCCGCAACAACGCGGCAGCCCAAATGATGGGAAATAGAGGTGAAAGCAGCCGTGAGGTTGAACTCTAGTGCATCGTGCACAATGTTGTCCACAAACGACTTGTCAATCTTCACCACATCAACCGGTAGCTTTTTCAAATAGTTGAAGGACGAATAGCCCGTGCCAAAGTCATCCAACGAAATTTTTATACCGAGCTTGCGAATTGCATGTAGCTTTTGGATGTTCGTCTCAAAGTCCTTGATAACAGCAGTTTCTGTCAATTCCAACGAGATCGTTTCGGGGTTCACACCCGTCTCTTGTATGATTTGCATCAAATCATTTACAAATTGGCTTTGTGCCAATTCAAGTGCTGACATATTGACTGCAACTGAAATGGGCTGTTGTCTGTTTGCATTGACACGCACGCTAAATTCGCATGCGTTTCTAAGCACCCATTTGCCTATTGGCAGGATTAGTCCTGATTCTTCCGCTATTTTGATGTATGTAAGCGGTGGAATATAGCCACGTTCTGGGTGTTTCCATCGGAGCAATGCCTCAAACTGTGAAATTCTCTGCTCTGCCATTTTGATAATGGGCTGATAGTGCAGCTCAAATTGATTGTTTTTCAAGGCGTGTCTTATTTCCATTTGCATACGCATGCTGGTTTCGACCTCTTCATACATTTCCTGATTGAAAAACACATAGCCATTTTTCCCAAGCTCTTTCGCCTTGTACATAGCGGCATCGGCATTGCGTGTCAGCTCCACCACGGTCAAGCCATCGTTCGGATACAGTGCAATGCCCACGCTTGCGGTGATATGAATGGTGAACTGTTCAAAGGTAAAGGGTTGGTTAAACAGGGCGACAATTTTATCTGCAAATTCAACCACATGCGCTGTGCCTTGCAAATTGCGAATACATAAGATAAACTCGTCTCCCCCAATTCGCCCAATCATTGCGTCTGGGCTGCAATTGAGCGTGGACAGCTTGTGTGCCATTGCCTTCACCAGTGCATCGCCAATGGTATGCCCAAACGAATCATTCACCATTTTAAAATTATCGGTATCAATGAAAAACAGGGCAAATGTTGTCGCCTCATCGTCATCAATTTGATTTTGCAAAAATTCATAAACGGCGGTGCGGTTAGGTAGTCCAGTCAAGGGGTCATAATACGCAAGCTGTGTAATACGTTCCTCTTGCAGCTTTTTCTCGTGAATATCAGAATGAAAAGCGGTAATGCGTGAAGCCTTACCTTGATCGTCCAGCGTAACATGCACCTTGGCGTAAATCCACTTGTACTGCCCCATTGGCAATTGAAAACGATACTCCAAAATAAAGTTGACCTCTTGTCCGGAAAATGCGCACTGCATAAACTTTTGCACCATCGGCTTGTCGGCGGGGTGAATTTTTGCTAACCACTGGTCATGGTCTAATAAGCTAATGCTGTCCTCGTGAATAGCCTGCCATTGGTTGTTAAAAAATACTTCGTTGGTTTGTAGGTTAATATCCAACAAGCCCTCATTGGACGATTCGAAAATTGTACGATAGCGTGCTTCATTCTTTTCAATCAAGGTACGGTTTTGTGCCAATTCCTCAAACCGACTTTTTAGCTGTTCATCCGACTGTGTTAATTCATTATACAGATGTGCCAATTGGTCATTACTGCTTTTCAAATCCACCTCTGCCCTCTTGCGTGCCAACACGTTGATGGTTAAAATAAACACCAGGTATAAAAGCATGAGCATGATCGAGAAAAAAATCCAAATTAAAAGCTTATTGCTTTGATAAAATGAGAACGGATTGTTAATCATCGTCGCATTGATCGGAAGCTGATTGACCTGCACTTTGTGCTTAAGCATCATGTGTGCATCAAAGGTGATTGCCGTGGTTTTATCGGTATAGAGCGGAATGGTTGCTGCACTTTCCCCACCTAAAATTCGCAAGGCATATAACGCCGCTTGACTGCCTTGCATTTCACCTGATAATAGCTTGCCACCTAAAATGCCATGATCTAAATAAAAGTTATAGGTTGAAAAAACCGGCGTTTTCACGGCATCGCTTAAGCTTTGTGATATTAGGCTTGGGATAATAAATTGCCCTTGCTTATCTCTTGTAAAAGACGTCAATAACACAAGGCTATTTTGATCATAATCAGCAGGCACTGTAATCGCAACCTCGCCATTATCTTTTAAGTACATGTCGTTCCACGAAAAAACCTTATAAGCGTTTTTTGATGTTTTAGCAGTCTCATACGCTTCATAGAACGATTGTAAACCTGATTCGGTCAAATCATGTACAACAAATATCTTTTGCGTTTGCGGAAACATTTTCATGGCTATAGCAAGTGTGCCTTCCACATCAATGCTTTCCACCACGCCTGTGATATTTTGTGTTTGCCCAAGCACGTTTTGCGCACGGTCTTGAAAAATGCCACAAAATACAATAGGCGCATCAGAGAATATCTCCTTGCGGTACTTCATTGCAAAATCCAATGCCGCATCATCTGACACAAGCAACGCATCAATTTTTTTTGCTTGATATTTGTATTGAAATAAATCATACAGCTTTTTAAGGCTTTCTTGTGTTGGGTAGTTTTTCCAGTCCAAATATTCTACCATGACATTGACCTTTGCATTACCTTTCAAAAATGTATCGGTGACGCCTGCTGTTATGTCATCCGTCCAAACATACCCTTTTTGATAAGAATTTAACAATAAAACATTTCTAACAGGTGTATTTTGGTCAGGAGAAGGTGTCCCAAATATGGGTGTCGTGAATAAACATAGATATGCAAGCGCTAGCATTACAATCATTTTAAAATTA
>JACMMQ010000126.1 GCA_014378955.1 Clostridia bacterium | reverse complement strand
CTCACTTAGGTCGATATCATCTGTCCATGCAATGCCAAACCCACCACAATCAACGTGTACCAGGTTAAAAACTGCTCTATTTTTAAGTTGTTCAAACACTGGATATTGATTGATTAATTTGTTGACATCGTAACTCTTAACAACATTATTAGCAAATGTAACCATTATCATCAAATCATCCAATGGCTTTACATCTTTTATTCTTGGAATGCCCTCCACAATTATCACCGTCCTATTCTAAAGGCTTTAATTTCTTAAATTGCTGACTGTTCCAAATTTCCATTAAATCATCTTGAGACATTTGCCCCCACTCACGAATTAAACCCTGCGCCTTCATAGGCATGTCTCCTTCTAGCATCTGAAGTGTTCTAATGTCAAATTCACCCACATAGTCTCCATATATCGCATGGAAATGAGGTGGGTTATGTTCATTCGCTGCAAAAAACATTTTTATAACAATTCCGTAAAATCTTGAAATTTCAGGCACTTAAATCAACTCCCATTGCTATTATTATATACCGCAATTTAGTAATAATCAATATTTAATTTCAAGAATTAAAGACGGTTATCTACCGAGATAACCGTCTTTCCATATTTCAAACAACCCTAACCCCATAAACCTTCATCCACTCATTCATCTGCGCCAAATAAGCAATCAACTGTGGCCCTGTCATCAACTGACCAAACCATGGTTTGCCGAACGACTGTCCGCCTGTGCGGACGATTTCTTCTACTTTTGCTTTATCAATAATTTGCAAAATTGGCGAACTATTATCTGCTAATATTTCGCCCAACCATGCTTGCACTGCTTGCAAATACGCTGGGTTGTGCGTTTTGGGGTAGGGGCTTTTTTTGCGCCAGAGTACATCGTTTGGCAATAAGCCCTTGAATGCCGTGCGGAGCAAGCCCTTTTCTCTGCCCTCTAAATATTTCATTGCGAGCGGGATGTTCCATGCATATTCTACGATGCGGTGATCGGCGAATGGCACACGCACCTCTAGGCTATTTGACATGCTCATGCGGTCTTTTCGGGATAGTAGCGTGAGCATGAACCATTTTAAATTCAGATAGGAAATCTCACGCATGCGGTGGGTGTGTTGATCCTCGCCCGTTAGGCGTGGCACCTTTTTCAAGGTGTCTGTATATTGTTGATACACATAGGTTGCTAGTGGCAAATGCTTGAATGCTGGTGCTAATAAATCGTGTCGTTCTACGATAGCCTGTGACCACGGAAAGGTGTTTGCGCCTATCATTTCGGGTTTTCTAAACCACGGGTAGCCGCCGAATATTTCATCTGCGCATTCGCCCGACAGTGCGACCGTTGCGCCCTTGCGCACTTGGTTGCAAAATAGTAGCAAGGAGCTGTCCACATCTGCCATGCCCGGCAAGTCATTTGCACGCACCGCATCCTTTAACGCTTGCACCAACGCAGGGGTATCAATCAGCACATCGGTGTGATTGCTCCCAATCGCTTCGCTCACCTTGCCTATCCATTCGCTGTCCGCATCGGGTTGAAAATCGGTCGGCTTGAAGTGCTGTGCATTGCCCTCATAATCTATGGAGTAGGTATCCAAAACCCCTTTGCCTGTCTTGCGGTAATAATTTGCCGCTACTGCTGAAATAGCGGACGAATCCAAGCCACCCGATAAAAAGGTACACACTGGCACGTCTGACACCAATTGTCGTTCCACTGCATCGATAAATAACCCTCTGATCACTTCTGTCGTCTCTTCTACATTGTGTTCATGCGGATGGCTTTCCAATGTCCAATATTCATGTGTAATGGTGCGCTGTGGTGTGACCAGCAGCCAATGCGCTGGTGGCAGTTCCCTTATATTTTTGAATACGCCACTGTCGTTCGGTCGGGCAGGCCCCAAGCCAAATATTTGCATCAGCCCAATGTCATCAATATTCGGCTGTATGTCAGGATGCGCAAGCAATGCTTTGATTTCCGAAGCAAACAGCACGCTCTCCCCTTGTTCAATGAAAAAGCACGGCTTGACCCCCATTCGGTCACGCGCCAAAAATAAGCTGTGTTGATTTTCGTCCCACACTGCAAATGCATAAATGCCGTTTAAGTAATCCACGCAATGCACGCCCCACTCCATGTACGCCGTGAGAAGCACCTCGGTGTCAGAATGCGAACGGAAGGTATGCCCTCTACCTGTCAGAATGGCACGCAATTCATCGGTATTATACAGCTCACCATTGTATACCATCGTGTAAGTATTGCGGTCATAATCCCGTTGCATGGGCTGCTTGCCGCCACTTGGGTCTACAACCACCAGCCGACGATGTCCCAACAGCACCTGTGGCATTACATACATCCCCTCGTCATCCGGCCCTCTATGTGTTAATGTTTGCATCATCGCCTGCATGATGTCCTTTTTGTCACGCAAGTCATTCTCAAAGTCCACCCACCCTACAATGCCACACATGCAATCCACCCCTAATATTATATTTTTATAAAGCTTTCGCAATATATCAGAATTATTCTTATTAGTATATGCATATGTTTTGGGAAATAGTACTAGTTTTTTTGAAATTCATAGGGTAATTTCCCAAACTTTGCATCTTGAAAGTTTCGGGTAAATAGCGTATGATGGGTATATCAGCAAATGCAAAAAAACAGAGATTCCTCGCTATGCTCGGAATGACAGCGAGGACATATATATATAATCTAACAGTTTAAAAGGAGGATGACCTATTTGCATACCTTTACACATTTAAGAATTGCGTCACGGTTACACAAAACGATACGTCATACGCTTGGGATTCGCTTGCCGTATCTGAGCTTTTTATATGGGAATATTAAGCCCGACCTGTTGCCACATCTGCGCCACGTTTCGCATAGTAAAGCAAAATCGCTTGACTTTTTTAACAACCATTCTGAAAAATGGATGGGGCAAACCTATTCTCACACAGGCTGTCATATGGCAGTAGCATTGGGCGTACTCACGCACTTTGTTGCGGATTATTATTGCACCCCCCACAGTGCGGACTATAAAGAAAGCGACTTGGCACACGTGTTATATGAATGGCGACTAGGGAAAGCGGTCAGGAAAATACGCATGTGCACCAACACAATGGCACTTGAGCGTGATGTCGATGGACTGCTTGATCGTTTAGATGAACTGTATGATACCTACAGCCACGTCCAACCAAGCATTCATAGAGATGTAATCTACGCATGGGAAGCAAGCGTGCTGTATGCACTCACTGCTTTGTCCGCTACGGTACAATTAAAAGGTGATATACATGACTTACAATATGCATAAGAACTGAGTGGGCGCTGCCCACGCCCGCCCCTTTTTGAAAAAAGGGGATAAAAACTTTAATATGATTAATTTAATTAGTTAAATTTTAATTAATTTTTCATGCCTCCGCTAGGGAATGTTGAAAAACTATAAGAAAATAAGGCACTATTACATTTGTACATTATGTACGCATGCAATAGTGCCCTTCTAATACTCTTTAAGTGTTTGGATTTCGTTGTCTGCTGATAACGATATATTTTTAAATAAAGTTTTTGCCCCCTTTTTCCAAAAAGGGGCGGGCGTGGGCAGCGCCCACTTCGTTCTATAATTGTGCTATTTCCAGTGCTTGAACAAATTCCCACTTGTGGTCTTGCCTGTTTTGGGGTCATAGTTGATGTTTAACACCATTTCTTTATAGGTGAAATTTGCAAATGCACTTTCTTTATTTTCAAGCGTTGTTTTGCCAAGCACACGTTTAAATTCGCTAATGTTATCGCCTATTTTTACACCATTATAATCCACATCGGGCGATAGCATAGCGATTTTGTTTGATATTTGTTGCTCGCCACTTTTTTCAAACCATATGCGGATTTTGTTTGTTGGAAATTCTAAGCCATCTTGTTCAACGGGCTTCGCTTCCTCGGTCATAAGCGAAGTCAAAAGCTCCTTTGGCATCCCCATCAAGCTCACATAGGTGTCAACGCTTACGCCAGTTGCCTTTGCATCACCCTTTTCGTTTTCTTTAATTGTGCCTTGTGACGCACTACTTGCATTTTCCTTTGATTCGCTTTTTGCACTTGGGCTACTTGAACTTATCGGTATGTCTATATTTTTTTCAGCCTTGTTCGGATTTGCTTGAAATGCAAAAAACAAGGAGACTGAACCGTTACCAAAAAACAATATTACCGCTATGCCAACGATTACGATTGCCCCTATGATCATCACGACCCTTTTACTCAAATGAAACACCCCTCTTTTTAATTATGCTTTAAACTCTTGCTACCCCTTCGTCTCTTGCCGCTTGTGCGACCGCTTGTGCGACTGCGACCGCTACCCGTTTGTCCAGTGCCTTTGGTAATACATATTCCTCATGCAATTCATCCTGTGGCACGAGTCCAGCGATTGCCTTTGCTGCTGCGATTTTCATGCCCTCGGTGATGTCCTTTGCACGTGTGTCTAAAGCGCCACGGAAAATACCTGGGAATGCCAACACATTGTTCACTTGGTTTGGGTAATCTGAACGCCCTGTGCCGACAATGCGTGCGCCGCCAGCCTTTGCATCATCTGGATATATTTCTGGTATTGGATTTGCCATTGCCAAGACAATTGCATCCTTACGCATGGTTTTTACCATTTCGGTGGTCAAAACACCTGGTGCAGAAACGCCAATAAAGATGTCCTTATCCACGATCACCTGTGCCAACGTGCCTTTTTCAAAGCGACGGTTGGTCATTTTCGCCATCTCTTGCTTGGATGTGTTGAGCTTATCATCCCCTTCGCACAGTGCGCCGCCTTTATCACACATCACGATGTCTGTCAATCCCATTTCTATTAGTAGCTTTGCAATTGCACATCCTGCCGCCCCTGCACCGCTAATGACGCATGAAACGTCCTCAATTTTTTTATCCACGACCTTCAAGGCGTTAATGAGTGCCGCCAATGTCACAATCGCTGTGCCGTGCTGATCGTCATGAAAAACTGGGATGTCCAGCTCTGCCTTCAACCTTTTTTCAATTTCAAAGCAACGTGGTGCCGCAATGTCCTCTAAATTGATACCGCCAAATGATGGCTCTAAATATTTTACCGTCTTTATAATTTCCTCAGTATCGGTAGTCGCCAAGCAAATCGGAAATGCATCGACATCCGCAAATGCCTTGAATAAAATTGCCTTGCCTTCCATCACAGGCAAGCCTGCTTCAGGCCCAATATCACCTAAGCCCAAAACCGCTGTACCATCTGAAACTACAGCAACGGTGTTCCACTTGCGTGTGTATAAATTCACCAAGCTTTTGTCCCTGTGAATTTCCATACAGGGTTCTGCAACACCAGGGGTGTAAGCCAATGCAAGCATATCCTTTTCTGATAAATCCACTCGGCTTGCAACCTCAAATTTTCCTCGCCATTTTGCATGTAGGTCTAATGCTTTACTCATCATGATCGCTCCTTTTACTTTTTATGTTATAGTGAATATTAATTTTAGGGTTTTACATGCTGTGGCATGCGACAATTTTTTTGAAAAAAATTGAGTAAAATTTGTAGTGTT
>JACMMQ010000014.1 GCA_014378955.1 Clostridia bacterium | reverse complement strand
GTGATTGCATTAAAAAGCGTACTCTTCCCTACAATTGGTAAACCAACAATTCCTAATTTCATTTTTCATTTTCCTCTCGCATTTGTACTCACCCGATATTATACACAAAAAGCTTGAAATGTGCAAATGAAATATACGGTGGGCGCTGCCCACACCCATGCAGGCTATGCCTGCAAACCTTTTTGAAAAAAAGGGTGGCAAAAAACTTTAATGGGGGTTTATATATCAAAGTTTTAATCAATTTTTTCCAAAAAATTGCGGGGTCAAGGGGTGGAACCCTTGTCGTCGTCCGCAGACGGCGAAATCTTAACACTCAAAGAGTATTTTTCATTGTTACTTTCTTTTTACGATAGAAAAAGAAAGTAAGGTGTTAAGGTGAATTAACAACAAAAAAAGTTTACTCAATTAAAAACCGAGTAAACTTTTTTATTATTTATTGATAAGCAATCTTGAAATACAAATTAAAATCCTCCTGTCATTCCGAGGGCATACAACGAGGAATCTCAAGCACAAAAGTAATTGTGCCAGCAGTTATGAGATTCCTCACTAAGTTCGGAATGACAAAAAAAGAGCGTTTTGCGTTTATTTGCTGATTCTTAACTGTTATTATTCAAACATCATTTTGTCAATATAATAATCCTGAAAGGACGGCATACCCGACAGCTCAATGCATTTTGCATTCCTGCAAATCGCCGTTGCCATTTCTTGATGTGTTTTTGACAACATCGCCATCACAGCGCCCATCCCTGCACCATTGCCAATCACCAGCGTCTTCTCAATCAATTCCTGTGGCAACAGCCCAATTGCCGCCGCACTTTCTTGGTTTAAAAAGCTCCCAAAGCCCCCTGCCAAATACACGTGGTCAATGTCCTTAACTGCTACGCCCATTTGCTCCATAAGCACCTCAATACCAGCCGCAATCGCCGCCTTGGCTAGCTGTACCTCTCGGATGTCCTTTGCGGTGATGCTGACATTTTCGGTTAATTGAAAGGCATTGCCCTCATCTGTTTCATATAAATATGTTGCAAGGCTTTCATCCACCTCGTCCACATCCAAAAGTCGTCCCGTTTCATCCACAACGCCCATTTGAAGCATCGCCGCCACAGCATCAATGATGCCCGAACCGCAAATGCCGATGGGTGGTTTCGCATCAATGGTGGTAACTGCTATTTGACCGTCCACATAGCGAACGGAGTTAATCGCACCAGCCACACCACCCATACCGCACGCAATGTTTGCCCCTTCAAAGGCAGGCCCTGCAGCAGTTGAACAGCAAAGTAGCTTATCCTTATTGCCAAGCACCATCTCACCGTTCGTGCCAATGTCAATGAGCAAGCTCAAATCGTCCTGCTCATACAAGCCAGAGGCTAAAATGGCGGCGGTAATATCCGCCCCGACATAGCTACTCATATGTGGCAGTATGTACGCACGCATGTGTGCATTGAACTTAATGCCTATCTCCTGTGCAAGCACCGTCACCGCTTGCATTTGCGTTGCAATAAACGGTGCGGCGGCAATGTGCTTGACCTCAAAGCCACACAGCAAATGGAGCATAGTAGAATTGCCTGCAAATAGCATCCCGTAAAGGTGTTGCGGATTTATATTATTTTTAACAAGCATCGCTTGTGTCAACTCAAATATCTGTGAGGTGATACGGCTTTTCAATGTTTCCAGTCCATCATCTTGCTCCATCGTGTGTCGAATGCGTGAAATCACATCCGCCCCGAAAACCGCTTGTGCGTTCACTTGCGAGGCAGTGTCCACAAATTCACCGCTCTTCAAATCCATCAAATAGCACACCACCGTGGTCGTGCCGATGTCCACCGCAACACCATAGCCCACGTCGCTCGTGTCGCCAGCTTCCACCGCAATCACCGTTTGTGTGTCAACCGTCACCGTCACCACAAAATCCTGCTCACGCAACGTGCTTGGCAAGCGGTACAAGAGCTGTAACGGCATCGCAAGCGTTGGCTTTCCGATTGCTTCTAATAGCCGAGTTGCATCATCACGCTGGTCATTTAGCGATGGCTTTGGCAAATGTACCACAACTTTTCGGATAATGGCATCCAGTTCAAATTGCCGTCTCAGCCCATTGGTGAGAATTTTCGCCTGCTTGCGTGCTGGCAAGCTAACGGTCAAGTCATTTTGAATGGAAACCGCACAAGCCAAACGCACGCCATTTGCAATTTCTGCCTCATTCAAAAAGGCATCCTCCCCCGTGAGCAGTTCGCCACCGCCCGTGACCCTTACCTTGCATTTGCCACAAAAGCACTGTCCACCACAATCCGCAGACAGGTGAAAGCCGTTATTTTGTAAAAGCGTCAACAGGGTTTCGCCCTGTGATGCCAAAATGGTTTGCGTATTTTGTTCATGTTCAATCGTTACTAGAATAGACACATCCTTACCCCCTAATTAAATCACACTAAAGTTTTACTCAATTTTTTTCAAAAAATTGCGGGTTTCAAAATGACCACGCCACCTTCGTGGCTATGAATGCAAAAAACGCATTCATTTGGTCGGGTAGAAGAAAATATTGCTACGCAATATTTTGGGCAGCGCCCTTTTGTCGTCGTCCGCAGACGATGAAATCCAAACACTCAAAGAGTATTTTTCTTTGTTACTTTCTTTTTACGATAGAAAAAGAAAGTAAGGTCTTTCATCAACCCTCATACTACCTTTATTGTAGCGGTTTTCACAAAACCCCACAAGTAAAAACGTATGAATTTTGGTAAATTTCCGTTGTTGTCGCAAAATAAGCAGGAAAGCAGCCAAGCGATTGAGAATTATACTACCAAAGAGGAGTGGTGACCGATGCGATTAAAAATATTGGCATGTAAAATATTATTTCGAGAGCTTTCCGCGCTTGCGGCACATTGCGAAAATATCATCGATGTGACGTATTTAAAGCAGGATTTCCACAACACGCCCGAGCTATTGCAGGCACAGCTGCAAGCGGAAATTGATAAATTAGACAACGCACAAGACCCCTATACAGGCTCGTTTGATTTTAATGCGATTTTATTGGGCTATGGGCTGTGCTCAAACGCCGTGGTTGGCTTGGTTAGCCAAAAATATCCGATTGTCATCCCAAAGGCACACGACTGCATTTCGCTATTTCTAGGGTCAAGAGAAAAATATAAGTGCTATTTCGACACCCACCAAGGGGGTATCTATTGGTACAGCCGAAGCTGGATAGAAAGCACGCCCATGCCGTCCAAGGAGCGATATGACCACACGTACAAGCACTATTTAGAAAAATACGGCGAGGACAATGCACAATATTTGATGGAAATGGAGCAAGACTGGCTGGTCAAATATAACACCTGTGCCTTTGTGGATTGGCAATCCTTTGATACCCAGCACGCAAAAGACTATACAAAGGCATGTGCGGACTATCTCGGCTGGCAATATGAAGAATTACAGGGCAGTGATGCATTACTAAAAAATTTATTGGATGGTAAATGGTCATCGCACGACTTTTTAGTCATTTCACCGCAAAAAACCATTGCCCCTTCGTATGATGAAAGTGTCGTAAAGATAGCGGAATAATACAAAAAAACCAAAAATCGTTCTATATTCTTTGCTTGAAATGGGTTAGGATAATACCATAAAACTAATCAAAGAGAGGTCGATATATACGATGAAAAGAAATATGAAGCAATGGAAAGATGCGCTGATTACGTCCGATAAAATCCAAGCACTGCCCGTCCTCACCTATCCTGGACTGAAAATGGCGAATAAAAATGTCATGGACGTCATCACCGATGGTCAAGCGCAATTTGAATGCATCAAGGCGATGTCCGAGCGTTTCCCCTCTGCGGCGGCAGTGACCATCATGGACTTGTCGTTAGAGGCTGAAGCTTTTGGCTGTCCGATCAAGTTTTCCGATAATGAAGTGCCAACCGTTACCAAGCGTATCGTAGAGGATGAAGACAGTGTAAACGCCCTCAAAGTGCCAAAAGTGGGGGACGGCAGAACCAGTGCGTATTTAAAAGCGGCTGAATTATCCGCACAAAGCATCACCGACAAGCCTGTTTTTGGCGGTCATATCGGGCCGTACTCCTTGGCGGGTCGCCTGTATGACATGACAGAAATTATGATGTCCATCATGATTGAGCCTGAGGTCATTCACGTGCTATTGCAAAAATGCACCGACTTTTTAATAGAGTTTTCAAAAGCGTTCAAGCAAGCAGGTGCAAACGGCATCATCATCGCAGAGCCTGCGGCAGGGCTGTTATCGCCCGAAATGTGCCACGACTTTTCGTCCGTGTATGTCAAGCAAATTGTCGATGCAGTACAAGATGAGCACTTCATGGTCATTTTACACAACTGTGGCAACACCACGCTCCAAGTGCCAACCTTGCTGTCCACCGGTGCGATGGGACTACACTTTGGCAACGCCATCGACATGGCAGACAATTTGCCACAGGTTTCAAAAGACGTGGTTGCTTTTGGCAATATCGACCCTGCAAGCATATTCAAAGCCGCAACACCAGAAGTGATGCGTGAAAAGGTGCTAACCTTGCTAGAAAAAATGAAACCCTATCCTAATTTCGTACTATCCTCTGGCTGTGACGTCCCTCCGGGCACACCGCTAGAAAACGTGGAAGCCTTTTACAACGCAATGGCGGAGTTTAACCAGGTGGGGTGATAGTGGGCGCTGCCCACGCCCGCACCTTTTTGAAAAAAGGGGACAAAAACTTTAGTTGGGTTTTTTTGAAATGATAGATGATAGACAATTAAAGTTTTACTCAATTTTTTTTCAAAAAATTGCCAGGGTTAAGATGACCACGCCACCTTCGTGGCTATGAATGCAAAAAGCGCATTCATTTGGTCGAATAGATGAAATATTGCTACGCAATATATGGGTGGAACCCTTTGGCGTTGTCCGCAGACAACGAAATCCAAACACTTAATACTAATCTTAGATTAAAACATAACCAGCGGAGGGAGGCAAAACGCGAGTAAGCGTTTTGAAACACCGACCGACAGATGGTTATG
>JACMMQ010000125.1 GCA_014378955.1 Clostridia bacterium | reverse complement strand
TTTTTTTGAAAAAAATTGAGTAAAATTTGTAGTGTTTGGATTTCGTCGACTGCTGTCGACAACAAAGGGCGCCGCCCTTTTGAAACCCGCAATTTTTTGAAAAAAATTGATTAAAACTTTAATGTCTACCAATTAAAATTACCCTATTAAAGTTTTTGTCCCCTTTTTTCAAAAAGGGGCGGGTGTGGGCAGCGCCCACGTAAACGTCCTCTACGAAAAAATGTGGCAAGACTAATACTCTCGCCACACGTTTTATCTTTTATTACCCTTATTCACCTGTATTGTCATTGTAACGAGAAGTTTTTTGTCTGTTTTTCATTGCCACGACCACCTTACGGTTTGGCTCATCACCCGTACTATAAGTGGAAACGACCTGGCTATCGTGCAGTGTTGAGTGAATAATACGTCTTTCATTAGGGTTCATAGGCTCTAACGTAATGCTTCTACGGTATTTCTGCACACGCTCCGACACCTTGTTTGCCAACCGCACCAACGTTTCCTCACGCTTTTTACGGTAATTTTCTGTATCCAAATGTACACGTACGTATGTTTCTTGACCCTTATTAATAGACATACTGGTCAAATATTGCAACGCATCAAGCGTTTCACCGCCACGCCCAATCAAAATGCCCATATCCGTACCCTCTAAAACAATAGAAAGCTCATTTTCCTTTTCAGCTGGTTGAACGACAACCTTCACATCCACCTTCATTTGTTCAAACAACTGCACCAAAAAGTCCTTAGCGGCTTTTGCACTAACATTTTTAGGTGTTACGCTCACCTTTGCCTCTCTTGTGCCAATGCCTAAAAAGCCTTTTGTCGCTTCTTCTAGAACCTCTACAACGACCTCATCGCTTGTCAATGCAAGCGCCTTTAATGCCGATGCAATTGCATCATCAATGGTTTTACCTGTCATAATCACGGCATTGCTCATTTTATCAAGCCCTCCTTCGGATTAAAGTGGAAGAATTTATTTAACAAGTACTGTTGTAAAATCATCAACAAATTACTTACTACCCAATAAAAGCCTAACCCAGCAGGCACGGAAAAGCTAATAAACGCCGTCATAATCGGAAAAATGTTGTTCATACTCTTGGTCATTTGAGCGGCTTGCTCGTTTTGATTAGAGGTGGCATTTGCAGCGGTCATCATCTTACTTGAGATATAAGTGGTCGCCCCTGCCAAAATCGGCAACAACCAAAGGATAGAGGGCTGATTAAAATTAGGAATTTCCTTTAAATTCATAAAGGTCGTACCAAACAAAGGAAAATTCATAATATCAGGGTACTTTAAAATAACCTGATACAAGCCGATCAATATTGGAAGCTGTACAAGCATCGGCAAGCAGCCACCTGCTGGGTTAACCTTATGCTCTTGGTAAAGCTTCATGGTTTCTTGACTGAGCTTTTCCTTGTCATTCTTATATTTCGCTTGGATTGCTGCTAATAAAGGCTGTATCTTTTGCATTTCCTTCATCGATTTTTGCTGTTTTATCGCCAGCGGAAACAAAATACCTCTGACTATCAATGTAAACACCACAATGGTTGCACCATAATCATGCGTCCAATTGTTTGCTGTATTCAAAATTAAGCTTAACGGATTAATTACCAACGAATCCCAAATCCACACGTAAACCTCTCCTTATTTGACAGGGTCTATCCCACCGTTTGAAAATGGATGACACCTTAATATGCGACCAATTGCTAAAAATGACCCCTTGATTACCCCATACTTGATGATTGCAAGCTTTGCATATTCAGAGCATGTGGGGTAAAAACGACAACTCGGTTTTTTGAGGGGTGATATAAATTTTTGATAAAAAAAGAGCAGCGCCAAAAAAACCTTTTTCACGCCTTCACCTATTCCTTATTCTCTTGTGAGAACATGTTCGCCTTCAAAAGTAAAGCCTTCATATTGCCACCAATATCTTGGTAACGTGCGCCAACTGTTCTCATTCTTGCCACAAAAACAAAATCGTATCCCTTTTTTAAGCGTGGTGCTAGCGCACGATAATTTTCTTTAATCAAGCGACGCACACGGTTACGCACGACAGCCTTGCCAATTTTCTTCGTGGCGGTAATACCCACACGGTTTTGATCTGTTTGGTTGGGGTAACGGTAGAGCACAACATACGAGCCGACAAATGAACGACCCTTCCCATAAATCAAACTAAAAGTCATATTTCCATTATGGGTTTTAATTTTTTGCATCTCGTTTGCCTTTAAACGGGGGGCTTTGCCCACGCCCACCACTTTTTTAAAAAAAAGTGGACAAAAAACTTTAATGGAGTATTTTAAAGGTTTTAAACAAAGTTTTAATCAATTTTTTTAAAAAATTGCGGGGTCAAGGGGTGGAACCCTTGGCGTTTTCCGCAGAAAACGAAATCTAAACACTCAAAGAGTATTTTTCTTTGTTACTTTCTTTTTACGATAGAAAAAGAAAGTAAGGTTTTATCAGTACGAAAAGTTGTTATTTCTTAATCTTAAAAAAATAATACGAACGCAACTCTCGCATAACGATCCTTGCGAAAGTTGCGCACTTCTTGCGTTCCTTAGCATTTATGCAGATAATTTCTTTCTACCTCTAAGTCTTCTACGTGCCAAGATCTTTTGACCACTCGTAGTTTTCATTCTCTTTCTGAAACCATGCTCTTTCTTTCTTTGTCTTACCTTCGGTTGATAAGTTCTTATCATTTCAATTACACCTCCTTCAAGCTGCTTGTAAAAACAAGCGATCAATGCCCCAATATATAGCATATTATCTATTTTCCTTTAAAAAATGAAGGCTGATAATAGGTTTGTCCAATCGTTTTATAGGCATCATTCAAATTATATAGGAAAACATAGGGCTTTGTCAATAATAAATCCCACATGATATGCATTTTTTTTTCGTAAATGTTTTTTTCCACTTTTATGTTGAATATTGGCATGAAATTTGGTATATTATTGTTTACGTGTGTGTATTGTGCTTTGACGGTGTATAGACAGGTAGTTTTTACCAATATTTTTACCATTATACACCCATCGAGCTAATATCAATATAAAGACCAAACAATCACGTCAAATCTTCTTTTAGCCTGAAACTGTTGATAACTTCCTGGCTATCCACAGAAATAGGCTGTTTCTTCGGTTTTTATACACAATTTGTGGATAAAAACTTACACACTGTTGAAAACTTTTACGTATATTTTTATAAAAACCTTCATATATTGTTGTTTCAATTTTGTACAAGCTGTGCAAGTACCAAAAATGTACCGATTATAAAGGGCACCATAAAACCATGAAAATACGAGCAAGAGGCTTATAATCGACAACTAATCGCCATTTTCACTGTTTTTTTCGTATGACAATTACCTGTGGACAAGTTATACTATCAGAACCACAGCACGCTATTTTTCAGAACTTATATTGAAACACGCATAAATGAGTGTTTCAAGCTGACCATGGGCATCCCCCACTTATTTGTAAGGAGGAAAAGTAATGCAACAAAACGTTTCGACACAATTTAACGATACCTTGGCAATTATTTCACCAGAAGTATCAGAGGTCAGTTTTAATACTTGGTTTAAGGATATCAAGCCAGTGGCTTTTAAAAATAATGTTTTAACATTGGTCGTGCCCTCGATGGTTGCACGCAATATGTTAGAAACACGCTACAAGGATTTATTGTTAAATGCAGTGCGTATCGCATACGAGCAACCGAACGCAGATATTAAGCTGATGCTTGAAAGCGAGCTTGACACCAACCATCCCAATCACACACGTACACAACCGTCATATAAAAATCAAACGGATCTAAATCCGAAATATACTTTTGATACATTTGTTGTCGGCAATAGTAACCGTTTTGCACATGCCGCAGCACTAGCCGTTGCAGAAGCGCCTGCACGAGCATACAATCCGCTTTTTCTACACGGTGTCGCAGGACTGGGCAAAACACACCTGATGCATGCGATCGGGCATCATATATTAGAGCAAAATCCAGAAAGCAAAGTGGTTTACGTTTCCTCTGAATCGTTTACCAACGAGCTAATCAATTCCATTAAGGACGATAAAAACCAAGAATTTCGCAACAAATATAGAAACGTTGATGTTTTGTTGGTGGATGACATACAATTTATCGCTGGCAAAGAAAGCACGCAAGAGGAATTTTTCCACACCTTTAACACCTTGCACGGTGCAAATAAGCAAATTATTTTAACCAGTGACCGCTCCCCAAAGGAAATTAACACCCTAGAGGAGCGTTTGCGTTCTCGTTTTGAATGGGGCTTGATTGGCGATATTCAGACACCTGATTTAGAAACAAGAATTGCTATTTTAAAGAAAAAGGCGCAAAGTAAAAATTTAGACATTCCAGATGAAATTTTTACAAACATTGCAAGCAAGGTAAAATCCAATATTCGAGAGCTTGAAGGTGCATTGAACCAAATTATTGCGTTTAGTGCCGTGATTAAGCAGCAAATTACGCTAGATTTGGTGGACGAAGCGCTCAAGGACTATTTAAAAGGGCAAGAAAAGAAAAATATTACCCCACAATATATCTTACAAATGGTTGCCAATCATTTTAGCTTGACCATCGAGGACTTAAAATCTGCCAAGCGTAACAAAGCCATATCCTATCCACGTCAAATTTCGATGTATTTGATGCGAGAGCTGACCACCGTATCATTGCCCAAAATCGGCGAGCTACTAGGCAACCGTGACCACACCACCGTCATGCACGGCACGTCCAGGATAGAGGAAGACATACGCAATGACGTTTATTTTAAAAACATGATTGAAGATATTACGAAAAATATACAGGGGAATTAGGGGGTACGGTGGGCGCTGCCCACACCCGCCCCTTTTTGAAAAAAGGGGACAAAAACTTTAATGGGGGTTTTTATAATTAAAGTTTTAATCAATTTTTTTCAAAAAATTGCAGGGTCAAGGGACGGAGTCCATTGGCTTTTTCCGCAGAAAACGAAATCTAAACACTCAAAGAGTATTTTTCTTTGTTTCTTTCTTTTTACGATAGAAAAAGAAAGAAAGGTTTTCGTTAATACAAAATTTTATAATTAATTTTTACGCTTAATATTGCATATAAAACTATCCACAATTTACCGTGTATAACCTGTAAAAGCGGTGTGTATAAAAAAACCATCCACACACCCTATGGAAAAGTAATACAAACTGTGCACAAATAAAAAACCTGTAATTGCTACTCGCACAACCTTTTTGGGGCTTTTCCACATTGTACACACCCCCTACTATTACTACTATCATTTATTATACTTTTCTATCTATATTAAAAACTGTGGATAGTTAAATCGAGATGGAGGAAAATCTATGAAACTCGTTTGTGAAACAGCTGTCCTACGTGAAGCCATTAACATTGTGCAAAAAGCGGTCTCTACACGTTCTACCTCTCCGATTTTGGGTGGCATTTTGCTTGAAGCGACAGAAAACCTAAAGCTTACTGCGAATGATATGGACATTGCCATTGCTTGCCAAATTGATGCAGATGTCGTTCAAATGGGTGCCATTGTACTGGACCATAAAATTTTTAGTGAAATCGTACGCAGCTTACCGGAGCAACATGTCACCATTTTTGTGAACAATGATTTAAATACCATCATCACCTCTGGCCTATCAGAATTCAAAATCATGGGCATGCATGTAGATGAATTTCCAGAATTACCAGAAGTGTTAAAGCAGCAGGGCATACAGCTTTCACAAATGTCACTCAAGACTATGATTAAACAAACACTATTTGCAACCAGTACCAATGAAAACCGCTTAATTTTAACAGGCAGTTGCTTTGAAATAGGGGATGGCTTTATTAAAATTATTTCGGTGGACGGCTTTCGTCTGGCATTTAGAAAAGAGGTCATTCCGTACAAGGATAAACCACTGAAATTTGT
>JACMMQ010000124.1 GCA_014378955.1 Clostridia bacterium | reverse complement strand
GTGATTGAAAAGCGTATCATGAGCGAGCTGCCCTTCATGGCAACTGAAAATATCATGATGGATGCCGTGAAAAAAGGCGGCGACCGTCAGGAATTACACGAGGCAATTCGCACACATTCCATGGAAGCGGCAAAGCAGGTCAAGGTTGAGGGCAAGGAAAATGACTTGATTGAGCGCATTGCCAATGATGCGAGCTTTGGTTTGAAGCTTGAAGATTTGAACAAAATTTTAGACCCTAAAAACTTTATCGGACGCTCCGCTGAGCAGGTCACAGAATTTATTGCACAAGATATTCAACCGATTTTGGATGCAAATGCAGATGATTTGGGCGTGCATGTGGAATTGACGGTTTAAAATTTTTAAAATACAGCATAGCAACATATGCTGTATTTTTTTGTGTCAAAAAGGCAAACTAAAGAAAATGAAATTGCCCGAAGAGGAGTTTTTCAATGAAACAATTTTTGTGCGTGTTGATGATATATTTTTTAGTAGGCTGTACGCCACAAACGCAGCCAGACTTGCCACAAACCTCCTCTATCCCGTCACCAGAACAGACGGCGTTGCCATTGCCCACGCCATCCGTGCTTAAGTCCTTTTCTACCCCTATTCTAGATAAAAAAAAGGCACGCCTTGACAACATTGCGTTGGCAATCAAGCCCATTGACGGAAAAATATTAAAGCCACAGGAGGAGTTTTCCTTCAATAAAACCGTTGGGGAGCGCACGGCAGAGAGGGGCTTTCAAAAGGCAATTATTTTTTTTCAGGGTAAAAAGGTGCATGGCGAGGGTGGAGGGATCTGTCAAATATCGACCTCACTCTTTAATGTCGCTGAGCTTGCAGGGCTTAAAATTACCGAACGGCACAAGCACACGGAAAAAGTGGATTACATCGAAGAGGGAAAGGATGCAACGGTCTCTTATGGTGAGGCGGATTTGCGGTTTGTGAATACGTTTGATTTTCCGATACAGATTAAGGTGTCTATGACGAAGGACAAAATGACGGCTACGCTTTATAAGATGCCGTAAACATTGCATGCACTACGATCTTCTGTTATAATGGTGTCAAATATGTGAATAATATTAATTTCCACATTCAACATATTGGCACTATAACGGTACTGTTCTACTATTCACTATCTGTTACAATTTGGATATAGCTTTTATCTAAATTGAAAGTGGGGGTGTAGTTTGAATAGTTATGGTTCTAATACTAATTTTGAAAATAGGTTTTTTCCATTTAGCAATTAACAAGAAATACCATTTTGGGGCAATCAAAGAATTGCGCAAATGGGAAAACGGTGGGAAGAATCCGATGTACACCAAAGAAATAGCTTAGCGTACCAAGCTTATGACTTGAATAAATATCTCAACGAAATAAACCATTCACCCTATTGGGCAAAGCCGATTCTTTCAGATATTTATGAAAAATGGTATGGTGCGATGGATACTGGTAACTATAAGCAAGCAGCAAATTTCACGACAAGTAAAAATGTACTTTTTAATAGCATTGACAAAGGGCTAAATACTTTTGACAAATTAATATGGCTTGTTAATAGCAATGAAAAGTCATGCGAAATATGTAGAAAACGAGATGGTAAGGTTTATACATTTGAGCAATGCGTGCAGCTAGCTATTCATCCGAACTGCCGTTGCAAGCTATTACCTTTGGGACCATTTATACCTGCAATTGGTTCTCTTAGTAGCGATGGAACCCGACTTACGGTCTTTTTGGGCAGTACATATAATGATGTTGACACGAAAAATATTGAAATAGATACATTTTTGGATTGGGTTCAGTTAACCCTTGATTTTGTCGGACTAATTCCTGGGGTTGGCGAGATTGCAGATGGCATAAATGTGTTGATTTATCTCGGTCGTGGCGATGTCGCCAATGCACTTCTGTCTGCTGGCAGTGCAGTTCCCATAGCTGGTTGGACATTTGCAGGTGGTAAGCTTGCAGGCAAGGGTTTTAAAATTGTTAAGAAGGTCGAGAAGGCAGAAGAGGTTATTGAGGGAGCGAGTAAGGCTAAGTTGCCAAATCAGGGAACAATCAAAGGAAATGTAGATGGCGCTCCACCTGTTGATGCTGGAAAACAAGGAAAGCATGTGTCAGGACACAATAATAATAATCCATCAAAGTCACAATGGCCGCAAGGGCAAGATGGTGTTGATTTAACACAAGGAGCATGGAAGAATGGAAAGACACTACCAGATGGAACTAAAGTTTATGATACAGGAAAATCAATTGGTCCAAATGGGGAAACTGGAGTAAGGGTACATATTGACGGCAAGGGGAATTTACATGGCTATCCTGTTGATCCAAGTCAATACTTAAAATAACTATTCTCAATAAAACATAAAATAAATTAGAAAAGGGTGAGCGTATGTTAAAAACAGAGCTTGGAAACGTAACAATTACGATTAATGGTAAAAAACTGGTGTATATGCCTATCACACTTGAAAATAAAGGCAAAAATTTTACAGTAGATGGACGTTATCAAGTAATAGTAGATAATATTTTGGTTTCTGAATTAGAAACTATTATAGACTGTATACTAGATAATAATAAAGCATTAGCTTTAAATGGTTATTCTGAATCAGGTGAAGGGTTAGCTTTAATTAGCTTCTTGTATAATAATATTAAGCTAAGCATAGGGGCAGAAGGAGATATTCCAGGGGTTTATTATGAGTATATGAATGACAGGATACGTGTTAAGGTTACAAAGGCGGCATCATTAAACACACTTACCTTTTATATTGCATGGCTAACTATGCATAATATAGAACAGGAAGAAATATATACATGGTTTGCTGCAGACCCGACATTATCAGCTTAAAGTAGTTATCAAAAATAGATTTTTGATACTCATGTTGTACAATGCAGGGTGACGGTTTGAACTGAACCCCAAACAGTAGACAACCCATGCGGGCGCTTTTGAGCGTTTTTTTCAAACGTAAAAATTAGAGGGACGGTTCTTTTGCAACACTAATATTTCATGTTTGCTTTATATTGTTGCAATTATATTGTGCATTATTTAAATTATATTTTAAATATACAAATACGCGGCAACCATCCCTCAGCGCTGGTTTGAGGTTTGTGAATATGTTTGATTTTCCTATGCAGATTAAGGCATCTTTGATGAAGAACAAGATGACTGCTACGCTTTATAAGATGCCTTAGGGGATTTTGCATTCTTCGGAATGCGACAATTTTTTTTTGAAAAATTGAGTAAAATATGAGGTGTTTGGGTTTCGCTGTCTGCGGACAGCGACAAAGGGCTCTGCCCATAATATTGCGTAGAAATATTTTCTTCTGTTCGACCGAATGAATGCGCCTTTTGCATTCATAGCCACGAAGGTGGCGTGGTCATCTTGACCCTGCAAGCCTTTTGGAAAAGGCTTGACCTAAAACTTGATTGCAAAGCTTAGCACATTCTGATATAATTGGGTTAATGTAATCGTTAAAAGGAGAATATCCATGCCCCCATTTGTTCATCTACATTTGCATACAAAATATAGCCTTTTAGACGGCGCATGCAACATGCCCGACCTCATGGCACAGGCACAGTCACTTGGGCAACAAGCCATTGCAATCACCGACCACGGGGTCATGTACGGCGTCATAGAATTTTACAAAGCCGCCAAAAAACAGGGTATCAAGCCAATCTTAGGCTGTGAGGTATACACCGCCGCCCGTACACGGCACGACAAGGTAAACGAATCGGACAGCTCAAGCGGACATCTCGTCCTCTTAGCAGAAAATATGACCGGCTACAAAAACCTTATGCACATCGTTTCCATTGGCTTTATCGAAGGGTTCTATTACAAGCCTCGCATCGACTTTGAAGTGCTTGAGCAATACCACGAAGGGCTCATTTGCCTATCCGCCTGCCTAGGTGGTGACGTGCAACAAGCCATTCGACAAGGCAATTATGAAAATGCCAAGGCACTCGCAACCCGTTACCAAAACATTTTTGGGGAGGGTAATTATTTCTTAGAGCTACAAGACCACGGCATCGAGGAGCAAAAGCCTGTGAATGCTGGCATCATTCGCCTACACCGTGATTTGGGTATCCCGATGGTGGCGACCAATGACGTGCATTACGTCAAAAAGCACGATGCCAAGGCACAAGATGTACTGCTTTGCATTCAAACCGCTAAAAAGCTTGAAGACACCGACCGCATGCAGTTTGAAACGCATGAGTTTTACTTGAAAAGTGGCGATGAAATGCTGTCGCTCTTTCCCAACCATCCCGAAGCGATACAAAATACCGTGGAAATCGCCAATCGGTGTAATGTTGAATTGCGCTTTGGGGAGCTTCATTTGCCGCAATTTGATGTGCCTGTTGGTACCACGCCCCTTACATATTTGAAAAGCTTATGCCTAGAAGGCCTGCAAAAGCGTTATCCCCAAAATGCAAGCGAACAGATGGAACAGCTAGACTTTGAACTAGACATCATCGCACACATGGGGTTTGTGGATTATTTTCTCATCGTGTGGGATTTTATTCGGTTTGCGAAGGAGCAAGACATCGCCGTTGGGCCTGGTCGAGGGTCGGCGGCTGGCAGCATTGTGTCTTACTGCTTAGGGATTACCAATGTTGACCCCATTCGTTTTGGCTTGCTGTTTGAGCGATTTTTAAACCCAGAGCGTGTGAGCATGCCTGATATAGACATTGATTTTTGCTATGAACGGCGACAAGAGGTGATTGATTACGTGGTCGCAAAATACGGTGCGGACTGCGTGGCGCAAATTATCACGTTTGGTACCATGGCGGCACGTGCGGCGATACGGGATGTGGGGCGTGTGCTCAATGTGCCGTATGCGGATGTCGATGCGATTGCGAAAAAAGTACCGATGGGCATTGGGATGAATTTAGACACGGCGCTTAAAATATCCACAGAACTATCCGATCAATATAAAAATGACGTGCAAACCAAGGAGCTTATTGACATGGCGCTTGCCCTAGAAGGCATGCCACGCCACGCTTCCACCCATGCCGCAGGCGTGGTTATTTCAAAAGAGCCACTGTCCAATTATGTACCGTTGCAAAAAAATGATGAAGTGGTCACCACCCAATTTACCATGACAACGCTTGAGGAACTCGGGCTTTTGAAAATGGACTTTTTGGGCTTGCGTACGCTCACGGTCATTCGTGACACCTTGGCGTTTATTAAAGAATATAAAAATATCACGGTGGATTTGGATGCTGAGGGCTTTGAACACAGTGCGGTGTATGATTTGCTCTGTCAGGGGAATACTGAAGGGGTGTTCCAGCTTGAAAGTGCTGGTATGAAACAGTTTATGCGAGATTTAAAGCCTCGCACACTTGAGGACATCATTGCAGGCATTTCGCTTTATCGTCCAGGGCCGATGGATTCCATTCCACGCTATGTTGAAAATAAAAACCATCCTGAAAAAATCACCTTTTTGCACGAAAAGTTGTCCAAAATATTAGACGTAACGTACGGTTGTATTGTATATCAAGAGCAAGTGATG
>JACMMQ010000123.1 GCA_014378955.1 Clostridia bacterium | reverse complement strand
AGAAAAAGGAGCGAAATTTCCTTATCTAGCAATATGGGTGGGGAACGCAGACTTGATGGGCAGTCAATAGATTTGATGCTTGATATAGAAATAAGTTGCAAAAAAATAAAGCACCACTCAATGAAGTAGTGCTTTATTTTACTTATCTATCTATCTAAACTTATTCATAACCAGTCCAGTAGTCAATTTCGGATAAAAATACGTTGACTTTTGGGGCATTTTTTCATTTGCTAACGATACGTCTTTGATTTCAAACACCTTGGTTGCATTGAGTAAAAAGGCACATTGGAACGCACCACTGTTCACACCGTCGATTGCCTCTTGTGGGTCACGTGTGTAGGTGAGGTTGGTTTGGTTTGCCATGTTCGCCATGTCAATACCTAAGTGCTTATCTAAGATGAGTGTATGCAAAATACTCACATCTAAATTGCGATAGGATTCGTCCTTGTCAGGCAGGGCTATGTTCATTGCATCTAATTGCTTGAGTTTTAAGAGGGTATAGGTTTGTTTGCCTGTATAAAATGCAAAGGCTTTTTGGTCAATCAAGGTCGCAAGTGTTTTTTCCACATCGGAAACATTGATGAATGGCAGCGTTTGCACCTCGAAGCTTTCGCTCAACCCAGCAACGATTTTTTGTGCATCGAAATCAGCAATATCCTTAACCATACGATGGGTAGGGAATACCACCAAGCCCTCATCATCCATATCCACGAGCATCATCATGACGTAATTGAATAAATCCGTTTCTTTAAAATCGGGATTTTGTTCACGCAATGCATTGCGGTAATTCAAAGCAGTTTCATAGCGATGGTGTCCGTCTGCGATAAATAATTGCTTGTCTTCAAATGCTGCTTGTAAAAGCTTGATTACAGACACTTCCGTAATCATCCAAAGCTTTTCTTCGATGCCTTCAGGGGTCGTAAATGCGATATCGCAAGGTTTTTGGGCGATCAGCTTCAGTTGTGTTGAAATCTTTCTTTCGCTATCCACAAACAATGAAAAGATTTGGCTAAAATTACAATCGGTGGTTGACATCAAGCTAAAACGATCGGTTTTTGCCTTTGACAAGGTTTCTTCATGCGGCAAAACAACCTTTTTAGAAAATTCTTCTAACCTTACAAGTGTAACAATACCCTTGCGAGATTTTTTGCTGCCATCAGCCATACAAAAGACTTGTTCGTACAAATAAAGAGTATGTGCTTGTTCTTGTACCAATGCGCCTTCCTCTAACCACGCTTGTAGCGTTTCGCCAGCACGTGTATATTTATTTTGTTGGTCATTATCCAGCGCCAAGACCTTGCCATATTCTAAACGAATGACATTATAGGGGGACATGTCATAGTATGCCGCCTGTTCGGCTGGCGAAATTACATCATACGGTGGTGTAGATACTTTTTGTAAATCTAAGTCACTTTTAAATCGCAAACCGCGAAAAGGTTGTATTTGAGCCATGCTTTCACCTCATAAAAAAATTCAAACCAATATTAAATTACAAATAAAATGGCTTGCTTAAAAAATTGTACAATATTTTTCATGAACCGTCAAGATAAAAATATACACATTGATAAATAATCAAACATTATTATGGGAAAACTGATATTGTATTTAAAAAAATAAGGAGGGATCGGTATGAGAAGATTTGTTAGCGGTATGCTGACAGGCGCTATGGTAGGAGCAGCGGTAAGTATGGTGTGGAACCCAATGGAAAAAAGAAGTCGCCGTATGATGTCAACAAAAAATATGAGAAGAGTTGCTCGTACAGTTGGCGGTGTCGTGGATAATATATCACATTTGAGTAAAAACTGGTAATTGCCATTTAAGGGGATGTACTGATTATGGTATATCCCCATTTTTTGCCCACGCTTGATTTTTTAAGGGCTTTCCTATATAATCAAAGGCGTAATTGGCTTAATTTTAGGGGGTGGTTGCCCGTGAAGGACTTGAAAGTAAAAGGCATTATCGTGAAAACGGTCAATGTTGGGGAAGCAGGTAAGATGCTCACAATATTAACGGCACAGGGCAAGGTGCGAGCGTTAGCCGCTGGGGTGCGTCATGCAAAATCCAAGCGGTTATCTGCAACACAGCCCATGTGTTATGGGGAATACGTGCTTAAAAAAAACAAGGATTTTTATCACGTCAGTGCATGTGAATGCTTAGAGAGCTTCTATCACATCCGTGAGAGTGTGGAAAAGTTAGCACTCGCCGCATACTTTTTAGAATTGACGGAAAAGACGGCAGAGGGGCATCATTTGGATGAAGCAGTTGCTTGGCTATTAAATACGCTTTATATGCTTGCGAATAAAGAGCATGATTTGTTGTTGCTAAAAAGTGTTTACGAATTACGATTGATGCAACTATTAGGGCTTGCGCCTAATCTAGTGGCTTGTAATGCCTGTGGCGATAGCGAGGATGATACGTGCTTTCATTTTCATAGTACGTCAGGTGGATTGGTGTGTGAGGCATGTGAATGTGATGTAGCAGGGGCGATGCTGTTGGATGAAACAACGCTTTACACGTTGCGTTACATATTATATAGTCCACCGCAAAAGCTATTTGGCTTTGTCGTAAATGATGATATTGTGCACAAGCTAACAAAAATATGCAAGGATTTTTTAGCCACACATCTCGATTATCCGCTTAAAACAGAGGCGTATTTTTGGAATATATTGCCGTAAATTAAATTTGCTAACATTGATAAATACTTAGTGGAAAAATTTGTGAAATTTTTTTTCAAAAAAGTAGTGAAATTTCTAAAATTTGTGATATAATAATGAACGCTGTGGGCTGTGAATTTCCCATAGCGAAACGTGTTATCTCAAGTTTATAATATAGGAGGAAAATGCAAATGAGTAAAAAGTATGTTTATCTGTTTTCTGAAGGCGACGCAAGTATGAAAAACCTCTTAGGGGGCAAAGGTGCAAACCTTGCTGAAATGACCCTATTAGGCATTCCAGTACCACAGGGCTTTACGGTTACAACCGAGGCTTGTACACAATACTATGTGGATGGCAAAATGATTTCTGCGGACATCACAAAAGAAATCGAAACAAAAATGGCTGAATTAGAAGCAATTGCTGGCAAACAGTTTGGCAGCGCTGAAAACCCATTCTTAGTGTCCGTTCGTTCTGGTGCAAGAGCTTCCATGCCTGGTATGATGGATACCGTTTTAAATCTTGGCTTAACCGATGTTGTGGTTGAGGGCTTAGTAAAGAAAACTGGCAACCCAAGATTTGCTTACGATAGCTACAGAAGATTTATTCAAATGTTCTCCGACGTTGTAATGGATGTTGAGAAGCATAGATTTGAAAAGTTAATCGACGTCATGAAAGAAGAAAAAGGCGTACAATTTGACACTGATTTAACAGCAGACGATTTGAAAGAATTGATTGTGCGTTACAAAAAAATGTTCAAAGAAGTCAAGGGCTTTGACTTCCCACAAGATCCTAAAATCCAATTGATTGAGTCCATTGAAGCGGTATTCCGTTCATGGGACAATCCTCGTGCGATTTATTACAGAAGAATGAATGATATCCCTAGCTCATGGGGTACAGCTGTAAACGTACAAGCGATGGTATTTGGTAACATGGGTGACACTTCTGGTACAGGCGTTGCATTCACACGTAACCCATCCACTGGTGAAAACAAATTATATGGTGAATATTTGATGAATGCACAAGGCGAAGACGTTGTTGCAGGCATCAGAACGCCATTGCCTATGTCTGAATTGCAAATACAAAACCCAGCAATTTACAACGAATTCATGGAATATTCCAATAAATTACAAGATCACTACAAAGATATGCAAGACATGGAATTCACCATTGAAGATGGTAAATTATACATGCTTCAAACCAGAAATGGTAAGAGAACTGCTGCAGCTGCTTTGAAAATCGCAGTTGATTTAGTAGCAGAAGGCATGATTACAAAAGAAGATGCAATTTTGAAAGTAGACCCTAAACAATTGGATGCATTGTTACATCCAACCTTCGTAGCAAAAGCATTAAAAGATGCTAAGATTGTTGCAAAAGGCTTACCGGCTTCCCCAGGCGCTGCTTGTGGTAAAGTATATTTCTCCGCTGTAGATGCTGCAGCTGCAGAAGCTAAAGGTGAAAAGGTAATCTTGGTTCGTTTGGAAACATCCCCAGAAGATATCGAAGGCATGGCAGCAGCACAAGGTATTTTGACAGCACGTGGCGGTATGACCTCTCATGCTGCTGTAGTAGCACGTGGCATGGGCACTTGCTGTGTAGCTGGTTGTGGCGACATCAAGGTGATGGAGCATGATGGCTATTTCACAACAAAAGACGGTTTGAAATTCAGCGAAGGCGATTACATTTCGCTAGATGGATCAACTGGTAATGTTTATGGTGCTAAGGTTGATACAGAAGAAGCACAATTAACAGGTGACTTTGCACAATTCATGGCATGGGCTGACGAAATTAGAACACTTAAAGTAAGAGCAAATGCAGACACACCACATGACGCTGAAGTTGCACAAAAATTCGGCGCTGAAGGTATTGGCTTATGCCGTACAGAGCACATGTTCTTTGACGAAGATAGATTACCATCGGTACGTGAAATGATCGTAGCAAAAACAGAAGAGCAAAGAAGAAAAGCATTAGCAAAATTGTTGCCTATGCAAAGAGCAGATTTTGAAGGTTTGTTCAAAGCAATGAGCGGTTTCCCTGTAACCATTCGTTTGCTCGATCCGCCATTGCATGAATTCTTACCGCATTCGGATGAAGACATCAAGGCATTAGCAACAGAAATGGGCTTATCATTTGAAGAGCTTAAAGAAACTGTTGAAAGCTTACAAGAATTCAACCCAATGATGGGACATAGAGGTTGCCGTTTGGCAGTATCTTACCCAGAAATCGCTGAAATGCAAGCACAAGCGATCATTGAAGCAGCAATCAACGTAAACAAAGCAGGCATGAGCGTTGTTCCTGAAATCATGATTCCTTTGGTTGGCGAAGTTGTCGAGCTTAAATATGTGAAAAACATCGTTGTAACCACTGCCAATGCTGTGATTGAAAAAGCTGGCGTTACACTTGATTACAAAGTAGGTACCATGATTGAAATCCCAAGAGCCGCAGTAACAGCGGATGCAATCGCAACAGAGGCTGAATTCTTCTCCTTTGGTACAAACGACTTAACACAAATGACTTATGGCTTCTCACGTGATGATGCTGGTAAGTTCTTAAATGATTATTATGACAAAAAGATATTTGAATCTGACCCATTTGCAAAGCTTGACCAGGTTGGCGTAGGTGCTTTGATTAAATTGGCAGTGAAGTTAGGCAAACAAGCAAGACCTGACATCAAGCTTGGCATTTGTGGCGAGCATGGCGGCGACCCATCATCGGTTGAATTCTGTCATCATGCAGGACTTAACTATGTATCATGTTCACCATTCCGCGTGCCAATCGCTAGATTAGCAGCAGCTCAAGCAAGAGTGAGTGAAATCAGAGGCGTAGAAAACTTAGGTCAAAAATAATTTAAAAAATTGCATAAAAGTGGGGCAGACATTCGTCTGCCCCAACTGTTATATTATAAGAAATATGAATACGACAATGGGCGCCGCCCCTTGACCCCGCAATTTTTTGGAAAAAATTGAGTAAAACTTTAGTTATTTAATTTAAACATTGAAGTTTTTGCCCCCTTTTTTCAAAAAGGGGCGGGTGTGGGCAGCGCCCACCGTATCCCGCTAAATGCGTTGATTGAAATTTTCACAATAATGTGCTTGCATGCCATCGGTGCTGTCTGAATGGTTTTGTAGGGTGTGCGTGTGCAAGCAGCTGCCAACGTGGTTGAAGGAGCATTGATTTGCTTGACATTTTAAACCTGCTGTCTGAATATCCGCCGCTATCATTTGATTGCCTCCTTAAAAGTGGGATTATACGATTGCCACGGATTTGTGGCGGTGTGATTATTGTATGGATATGTGGCGTAAAACATACAAAGCGCAACACGAAAGTTATCCACAGAGTTATCCACAACATTATGTCAACATGTGGACAAATGTACGCAAATACACTTTTTAAAATGCAAGCTCATCCTGCGTTTTTTGTAGAAACTATTTATTAAGAGGAGTGAAAAAACATGCCTTATGAAGCAAATGTAAAACGTTATGAAACGATGAAGTACAATCGATGCGGAAAAAGTGGCTTGAAGCTACCTGCGATTTCCTTAGGTCTTTGGCACAATTTTGGTGGCGTCAACATGTTGGAAAATATGCGTGCGTTGCTCTGGGCTTCGTTTGATTTGGGTATCACCCATTTTGATTTAGCCAATAATTATGGACCACCACCAGGCTCAGCAGAAGAAAATTTTGGTAGAATATTAAAGCAAGACCTTTTACCTTATCGCGATGAACTGATTATATCGTCCAAAGCAGGGTATAACATGTGGCAAGGTCCATATGGCGACTTCGGCTCGAAAAAATATTTGGTGGCAAGCTTAGATCAAAGCTTACAGCGCATGGGACTTAACTATGTAGACATCTTTTATCATCATCGTCCAGACCCAGAAACGCCACTTGAAGAAACAATGGGCGCATTGGATTTAATGGTGCAGCACGGCAAGGCGTTGTATGTTGGGGTTTCTAATTATCCAGCACCGCTGGCTGAAAAAGCCATTGCTATTTTAAAACAGCTTGGCACGCCGATGACAATACATCAACCAAACTATTCAATGCTCAACCGTTGGATAGAGGATGGCTTGCAGGATGTACTCACAGAGGGCGGCGTTGGTAGCATCGCCTTTTGTCCGTTGGCACAAGGACAATTGACCGACCGCTACTTAAACGGCGTACCAGCGGATTCTCGTGCGGCAAGTGCTACTGGCTTTTTAAAAGCACAGAATTTGCAGGAAGCAATCATTCAAAAGGTAGCAAAGCTAAACGCAATTGCAATTGCACGTGGACAGACCATGGCACAAATGGCGCTTGCATGGGTGTTGAGAGGTGAAAAAGTAACCTCTGCCTTGATAGGTGCAAGCAAGGTTAGCCAAATAGAGGAAAATGTAAAGGCCTTGGATAATTTAGCGTTTACAGCACAAGAATTGGCTCAAATTGATGCGATTTTAAAGAGCGAATAATGCTTGCACATTAAACGTAGGGGATGGGTCATCCATCCCGATTGTAATAATTTTTGATTTACCTATTCGGGACGGGAAACCCGTCCCCTACAAAGTTTTAAATATTTGTAATTTAAAAATGAGATTGTTTCAAAGGCAGCTATTGCGCATTGAAACAATCTCATTTTATTTTTGGGGAATTGCTTAGTGCTATTGATTAATTACCAAATTGGCTGAATGGATCAATACGTTTCGTCTTTGGTTGTGGTTTTTGTTCTGGTACGTCCTTTGCTTCGCTTAATTTCACCTTGACCGTTTTTGTTTGTCCATCACGGTTTATAGACAATTCAATTTCTTCACCTGCTTTGAATTTGTCCTTTTCTTCATTAAGCTCTTTAATAGTGGAGATATCCTTGCCATTTATTTTGGTGATAATATCACCAATTTGTACGCCTGCACGTTCAGCGGAGGAAAATTCTTGTACCTGTCGCACATACACACCGATTGGCACATTATAACGCTTGGACATTTCTTTGGTGATGTCCTGACCGCCAATACCGATTTGTGGTCTGCCTTTGACGTATCCGAAATTAATAAGATTTTCTATAACAGGCTTCGCTTCATCAATTGGAATAGCAAAGCCCAAGCCTTCTACGCCATTTGCAGACATCTTCACCGTGTTGATGCCAATTACCTCGCCATATTGATTGAGCAAAGCCCCGCCAGAGTTACCGGGATTAATCGCAGCATCGGTTTGAATGAGCTTAAGCTCCTTGTCCTCTATTTGAATGGTACGATGAATAGCGGAAATAACACCTGTAGTAACCGAGCCTTGCAATTCTAAGCCTAGTGGATTACCGATTGCGACCGCCAATTCTCCAACCTCTAAAGCAGATGAATCGCCAAAGGTTGCAAAAGGCAAATCGGTTGCTTCAATTTTAACAATGGCTAAATCGGTACGAGCATCCTTGCCAATCAGCTTTGCAGGATATTTTTCGCCAGAGCTTAACACAACTGTTACCTCAGTTGCGCCGTCTATGACGTGGTTGTTTGTAACGATGTACCCGTCTGATTTCATGATAATGCCTGAACCGCTACCAATTTCAACGGTTTGTGGTACAAAGCTGTTTGCTTGTCCTTTGTTCACAATACCAACAACAACAGGTCCAACCTTTTTTGCGATTTGTGGAATGGTTAAGGGTTGTCTATCGGCAGTTGGTATGATGGATTGTAATGGCTTTTCAACTTTTGCTTGATTGATCCAAGGCATATCGATTTTGCTTTGTGCATTGTTTGATTTAAACATAGGTTGTGTAAATACAAAAATTGCCGCTATAAACGCACAGCCTGCGATTGCACTTGCAGCACCGATAGCAATATATTTCCATCGACTTGATTTTGTCTTTTGTGGTGCATAATGTTCAAAAAACACTGGATTTGGCAATGCATTTTCCATCACTGGACTGGTTTGCTGTGCTTGTTCAGTTGGTTCGGTGACAATAGGTTGATTGTCAATCACTTCGTTCATTCCCGAGTCAATTGCCATTTCAACAGGCGCCTCGGTTGCCTCTAATATTGCTTGGTGTTGCGCAAGGTTAGGTTCATCTGATGCTGGCGGTGAGACACTCTCGATAAGTTCTTGTTGCATTTCCTCTTGTTTGTTTTCTGATAAGTTTTCCATGAATTTTCCTCCTTTAATCATTTTATTACTAGGTAATTGCAAAACGCCACAAACACGCCCTTTTTTTGTCATTCCGAACGTAGTGAGGAATCTCACATTTTCTGGCACTTTAACCTCTGCGTATGAGATTCCTCGTTGTATGCGCTCGGAATGACAGGTGGAAAAAGCTCTTTCAATTATAACGCTAAACAAAAAGTTATCCATAGCATTTAAATATGCATTTCACAATTACCTATCATTTTATTACTGCTAGTGTATCATATGATTATCACAGAAATTTAAACAGATTGTAAACATTAAGCAAAGGGTATAGGTTTTTAGAGCCAATCAAAAAACGAGGTCAACCCTCATAAGAGTAATTGACCTCGTTTTACTATGAAAATTAGCTATTTGTTACGCCACAGCCATTGCCGATACCATTGTTGAAGAACAATAATAAGAACAAGATGATGAACCATAAAATAACGTCGTTATCAAAACCTTTTAAAAATCCCATCATGCACACTCCTTTTTAATTTTATTATGTTCGCCTTCCAATTACATTAGCTTACCATTAGCATTTGTCGTAGCCGTTGCCCCAGAACAAGCATAAGAACACCAAAATAAAGAATAGTACTTCGCAGTTATCACCTAATAAACCTCTTCCACATGCCATTTTGTTCACCTCCACAAAATTTGAACAGATTAAGACATACGCTGTTACCGCATATCTTTCTAATATTAGGATATGAAAAGCAGAATAAAGTGTGACAATTTTGAAAATTTATGATATAATTTTTGCGAATTGTCAGTATCACTTCATTTGATTGATTAGCGCCCTGCTACTGGTCGGAAACGCACGCATTTTAGGCGGAAATGCGTGCAGCTTACTAAACCTCACGTGATGTGTCAAAAATGGCATTAAATCCATGTTAAATTTTGTACAATATTATGTGTCCAAAAAGTTGAATACAGTTTGACAAAACATGACACATTTGATACGATATTACTAGCCTAGTTATCCTTGACAAAAGCGTTAAGTTTGAACTGTTAAACAACCTGCATGATTGGACAAATCCGTTCCTTAAGGAATAATTTGTCCTTTTTAGTTTTGTAGTAGCAAAATAGTGAATATTTTAATTTGGAGGTCAACCTAATGAAGCAACCAAAGGTCGCAATTGTAATGGGTAGTGATTCTGATTTTCCTGTACTTAAAAGCTGTATCAAAGTGATTAAACAATTTGGCGTTGCGGTAGAGGTGCATGTTATTTCTGCACATCGCACACCGTATCGTGCTGAGGAATTCGCCAAAAATGCACGTGCAAATGGCGTGGACGTCATTATTGGGGCGGCAGGTAAGGCGGCGCATTTACCAGGTGTTTTAGCGGCATTTACCACACTACCAGTCATAGGCTTGCCTATAAAGTCATCCACGATGGATGGACTTGATTCCTTGCTCTCAATTGTACAAATGCCAAAGGGCATCCCAGTTGCAACTGTTGCAATTGACGGTGCGGACAATGCAGGCATATTAGCAGTACAAATACTTTCTGTTGGATACACTGAATTACAAGATAAGCTTACAGCATTTAAAGAGCAAATGGCAACTGAAGTGGAACTTAAAAACCAACAATTGCAAATGGAGGTCAATCAACTATGAAAAAATGTGAAATGCTATACGAGGGCAAGGCGAAGAAGGTGTACGCAACGGAAAATCCAGATTGTGTCATCGTGGACTACAAGGATGATGCCACTGCATTTAACGGCTTGAAAAAAGGCACGATTGCAGGAAAAGGTGAAATCAACAACCGTGTGTCCAATCATTTGTTCAAAATGCTTGAACAGCATGGCGTACCAACACATTTGGTGGAGGAAATTAGCAGCCGTGAAACAGTCGTTAAAAGAGTCACCATTGTGCCAATTGAAGTAATTGTGCGTAACATTGCAGCTGGGAGCTTATCAAAGCGCTTAGGTTTACCAGAAGGCACCAAGCTCAAAAAGACCGTATTAGAATTTTGCTACAAGGATGATGCATTGGGTGATCCCATAATCAACGATTATCATATATTTGCAATGGACTTGGCAACGCAAGCAGAGCTTGATAAAATAACCGCTATCTCTTTTCAGGTTAATCAACTTCTGACGGACTACTTAAAGGATTTGGGCATTGAACTCATCGATTTCAAGCTTGAATTTGGCAGATACAAAGGCGACATTATATTAGCAGATGAAATTTCACCAGACACCTGCCGTTTTTGGGACACCAAAACAGGCGAAAAGCTGGACAAGGATAGATTCCGTAGAGATTTGGGCAATGTTGAAGATGCTTATAAGGAAATTCTAAAACGTTTGTTGGGAGAATAAACATGTCTAATGCGATGGATGCGATAGAGTTTGATTGGCGGCAGGACAAGGTCAATGAGGACTGTGGCGTGTTCGGTATTTTTGATAATGACGGGCTAGATTGCGCACGACTGACTTATTATGGGTTGTATGCATTACAGCATAGGGGTCAAGAAAGTGCAGGCATTGCGGTGAATGATGATGGGGTAATATTTGCCCATAAAGATACAGGGTTAGTGCCTGAGGTATTTAACGATGTGGTTCTTAGCCATTTAAAGGGGCAAATGTCAGTCGGGCATGTACGTTATTCTACAACTGGCGCAAATTTGCGTGAAAATGCACAGCCACTCGTGCTCAAATATGTCAAGGGTAGCTTGGCATTGGCGCACAATGGCAATTTGGTCAATGCGGCTGAAATACGTGAGGAGCTTGAGCTCAATGGTGCAATCTTTCATACGACCATTGATTCAGAGGTTATCGCCTATATCATTGCACGAGAACGTTTAAAGAGCCACTCGATTGAACAAGCTGTGGTAAACATGATGTACCGTGTCAAGGGCTCTTATTCGTTGGTCATGATGAGTCCACGCAAAATCATTGGGGCACGTGATCCTTGGGGTATTCGCCCACTTTGCTTGGGT
>JACMMQ010000122.1 GCA_014378955.1 Clostridia bacterium | reverse complement strand
TTTAGCTCTGACTTAGATAAAACCACCAAGGCGATGTTAGACCAAGGGGTTCGTATCGTCGAAACCATCAAACAGCCCTTGTACCAACCACTCCCTGTGGAATATCAAGTGGTTACCGTTTTTGCTGTTATTCATAAATTCTTAGCCTCAGTACCAGTAAAAAAGGTGAAGGAATGGCAAAAATTGCTAATAAACTTCTTAGAAGTCCAGCATCCTGCCATTATACAAGCCATACGTGATACAAAGGATTTGGATGATAAAACCGCTGAAGGTTTAAAAACGGCGATTGAGGAATTTAAGCGTCAACACGAAGTGGGTGAATAACAATGGCAAGCATGAGAGACATTCGTACCCGCATCAAAAGTGTGAAGGAAACGATGCAAATAACAAAGGCGATGAATTTGATTTCTTCTGCAAAGCTCAAAAAAGCACGCAGACAGCTCAATGACACGCTTCCCTATTTTGAAAAAATTCAAGCAACGTTGGTGGATATTTTACACCACAGTCAAGGCATGGAGCATCGCTATTTAAAGCAGGTTAAAAAAGGCGAACCTAAAAAGGTTGGTTATTTTGTCATTACGGCTGATAAAGGACTTTGTGGCGCATACAATCACAACGTCATTAAATTAGCAGAAGCGACCATGCAGGACGTTGAACACAAGCATTTATTTGTTGTAGGCAATATGGGACGAGAATATTTTGCACGCAAAAAGTTTCCAATTGATGTAGAATTTTTATATACCGCACAAAGCCCAACACTCCATCGCACAAGAGAAATCGCTAGAACGATGCTATCTCTATTTGAACAAGGTGAGTTAGATGAGATTTATGTGGTTTATACCAAAATGATTTCCTCCCTACGATTAGAACCTCAAGTGTTAAAAATATTACCCCTCGATAAAAACATCATTGAAGATAAAAAAAATACAGAAAATAAGTATCATGAGTTCATGTCTTACGACCCATCCGCTGAGCGTGTTTTAGATGTTGTCGCACCTATTTTTGTAAAGGGTGTCATTTATGGTGCTATGGTAGAGTCGTACTCTAGCGAGCAAAGTGCCCGCATGACTGCCATGGATGCCGCCACTAAAAGTGCTAAGGATATGATCAAGGATTTAACATTACTATATAATCGTGCAAGACAAGCAAGCATCACACAAGAAATATCAGAAATTGTTGGCGGTGCAAATGCTTTAAAGGGATAAATGTATTGTATTATGCGTGGAATTTTTAACCATTCCACTAAAAGGAGCAATTTCTATGAGTGACCATAAAACAGGCAAAATTATACAGATAATAGGACCGGTTGTTGACGTACAGTTTGAAAAGGGTCATCTTCCTTCTATTTATAACGCTTTGCACATTCAAACAGAAAAGCCAATAACACTTGAAGTGGCACAGCATTTGGGCAACAATTGTGTGCGCTGTATCTCCATGAGTGCAAGTGAAGGGTTAACCCGTGGCATTGATGTAATTGACACCGGTGCTCCCATCATGGTACCCGTTGGACAAATAACACTGGGGCGTTTGTTTAATGTATTGGGTGAAACGATTGATAATAAAGGACCCTTGCCAGAAGGCACACCCACACTAAGTATACACCGTGATGCACCAGGCTATGACGAGCAAAGCCCTGTCACCGAGGTGCTTGAAACAGGCATCAAGGTTATTGACCTGTTATCACCGTATGCAAAGGGTGGTAAAATTGGTTTGTTCGGCGGTGCTGGTGTAGGTAAAACCGTATTGATTATGGAGTTAATTCGTAACATTGCAACCGAGCATGGTGGTTTTTCCATCTTCTCTGGCGTTGGTGAACGTACCCGTGAGGGAAATGACATATACCATGAAATGAAAGACTCTGGCGTGCTTGATAAAACGGCGTTAGTGTTTGGTCAGATGAATGAGCCACCAGGCTCTCGTATGCGTGTTGCCTTGACTGGCTTGACCATGGCGGAGCATTTTCGTGACCAAGAAGGACAAGATGTTTTGTTGTTTATTGATAATATTTTCAGATACATTCAAGCAGGCTCTGAGGTTTCTGCACTTTTGGGTAGAATGCCCTCTGCTGTTGGTTATCAACCGACCCTAGCAACTGAAGTTGGGATGCTACAAGAGCGCATTACATCCACTAAGAGAGGTTCTATCACCTCTATACAAGCGGTATATGTGCCAGCGGATGACTTGACTGACCCAGCTCCTGCTACTACCTTTGCCCATTTAGATGCGACCACCGTTTTATCCCGTCGTATTGTGGAGCAAGGGATATACCCTGCTGTTGACCCATTAGACTCCTCTTCTCGTATATTAGAAGCGTCCGTTGTGGGTGATGAGCATTATGAAATCGCTCGAAAAACGCAGGAAATATTACAACGCTATAAGGAATTACAAGACATCATCTCTATTTTAGGGATGGAAGAGCTTTCTGAAGAGGACAAGCAAATCGTTTATCGCGCAAGAAAAATCCAGCGCTTCCTCTCACAGCCTTTCTTTGTGGCGGAATCTTACACAGGCATCAAGGGGAAATATGTCCCCGTTGCTGACACGATTTTCGGCTTTAAGGAAATTGTTGAGGGACGTATGGATGAGTATCCAGAGGCTGCCTTCTACATGGTAGGCAATATTGAAGAAGTGAAAGAAAAGGCGAAAGCGTTGAAGGGAGACGAATAATATGTCTGCCACCTTTCATTTAGAAATTCTTACCGCTGAAAGAGTGTTTTTTACCGGTCATGTTGAAATGGTTACCCTTCCTGCTATCAGCGGCGACATGGGCATTTTGCAAGGTCATCAAGAAATGGTTACCGCTGTTACAATTGGCGAAATTCGCATTAAAACCCCTGAAGGCGAAAGGTGTGCGACTATTTCTGATGGGTTTGTTGAAATTATGCCTGATTATGTGATTATTTTGGCGGATTCTTGCGAATGGCCAGAGGAAATTGATGTCAAGCGTGCGTTAGCGGCAAAGGAACGTTCTGAGGAAGTTTTGAGGCAGAAGAAAAGTCGTTTGGAATATTTGACGCATCAGACGGCTATGAGAAGGGCGCTGGCTCGGTTGAAGGTTACTAAGGAATTGAGGTAGGGGATGGAATGGGTTGAGTGGGTGCAGAAATTTTGTGCCTGCTCTTTTTTTTGGAGGGGTGGATGAAATGTAGGGGCAATTCATGAATTGCCCGGTTTTGGTGGTTTGGTGGTGGTTAAAAACAAATGGTTAAGGACTTTTGTGCAGATTTATAGCAACAGGGTTAAAAACCTACAGCCTCTAATCCCTCCACACATGCTAGCTCGCATGTGCTATTTTTTCTTGCTACTTTGTGCGGATTTATAACAACAGGGTTAAACACTAACTGCCTCTAATCCCTCCACACATGCTAGTTCGCATGTCTGTATGGATAAGAGGCAGTAAGTGTTTAATCCCTTTTTAAGTAACAATCCAAACAATATACCGTTTCATCTTCATTATCCGAAGAAGTCGTTAATTCCTTACCACAAACACAACATTTTGCGGTGCTCAACTCAGGTGTTTCCACTGCCTCGAAGTTTTCGCACGTTGCTTCACACCCATCTCCTTCGCAGTCGTCACAATCGTCCGATGGGAAACCATATTCACAGGATAGTAGCAAGCTCCCCTCTTCCTTATCTGGTTCGCTTTTCAAATTCTTACATAAATCACAAATACATTCAGCCATTTTTTTCTCCTTGTCGTTTTTTATTATTATAAGAAATATCAAATTTTTGCACAGACGAAAACCTTACTTTCTTTTTATATAGCAAAAAGAAAGTAACAAAGAAAAATACTCTTTGAGTGTTTGGATTTCGCCGTCTGCGGACAACGCCAAAGGGTTCCACCCTTTTGAAACCCGCAATTTTTTGAAAAAAATTGATTAAAACTTTAGTTATTGTTATTTAATCAATCCACAAATTCCCAATTAAAGTTTTTTGCCCCCTTTTTTTCAAAAAAGGGGCGGGTGTGGGCAGCGCCCACCGTGCTCTAAGTAATTGGGCAGCGCCCACCGTGCCTAGTTGCATTTAGAATAACCACAATCTCTGCAAATTACACAACCGCCCTCGTGTTCTACGACACTGCTGCAATCGGGACAATACCTGCCCTTTGCCGTAGGGTGTTCCTCTGCTGCTGTTTCTACTACCGCTGGCATTTCTAGCCCTTTTTGTTGTAGCACCATGACTTTTTTAATCATGCTCGCAATCGCATCGGGGCATGACGTAACCTTCATGCCTGGTTGTTTAATGGTGGACGGACAACGAATGCCCTTCAATTGCTCGACGATAGATTTTTCGTCAATCCCCGAACGTAGCGCTATAGACACCAGGCGGCTGGTTGCCTCGGATTGTGATGGACATCCGCCAGCACGTCCTGTGTTGGTGAATACCTCGCACACGCCGTGATCATCATAATTAACGGTAATGTATAAATTGCCACAGCCGATTTTGATTTTTTCAGTAAAGCCCTTGGTGACATCTGGACGTGGACGAGGCTTTACAATATATTGCTCGTCCCCCTCAATCGCAAGTAGCTTGTCCTTTCCTTTGACCGAGCCAATATTGAGCACCTGCATGTCACGGCTACCGTCACGGTAAATGGTTACCCCTTTAAGTCCCAAGGCATATGCCAATGAAAACACATCCGCAACCTCTTCTATCGTTGCATTATTGCCAAAATTCACGGTTTTAGAAACCGCATTATCGGTATACTTTTGGAATGCCGCCTGCATACGCACGTGCCATTCTGGCGATATTTCATGCGCTGTGACAAATACCTTTTTGTATTTGAAGGGCAAATCCTCATCCGCGTTGATATGTCCACTCTTAGCAATGCGGCGCATCAACGCCTCTGAATAAAACCCTTCTTGCTTTGCAATTTCAGAAAATATAGGGTTGACCTCTACAAGCTCATCATTATCCATGACGTTGCGAATGTAGGACAGCGCAAAAATAGGCTCTACGCCACTTGAAACAGAAGCAATGATGGACAAGGTGCCAGTGGGTGCGATAGTGGTCACAGTGGCATTACGCAGCTTTGTACCGCTATTCTTGAAGATGCTTTGGTCGTACAATGGGAAGTTTCCTCTCACCTCTGCCAACGCACAGCTTGCTTTTTTACCTTCTACATTCACAAATTGCATGATTTTTTCTGCCAATACGGTTGCTTGTACAGAATTATAAGCAATGTCCATGCGGTACAGCAAATCTGCAAAGCCCATAACGCCCAACCCGATTTTGCGAGTTGCCTTGGTCGTTTCCTCTATAATGGGCAATGGGTATCGGTTGATGTCAATGACATTGTCTAAGAAATGCACCGCAGCGCTTACCACTCTCCCGAGCTTATCATAGTCCACCTCTACCCTACCGTCCTCAATTTTGGTCATAATAGCAAGGTTGATTGACCCCAAATTACACGATTCATACGGCAATAGCGGCTGTTCGCCACATGGATTGGTGCTTTCAATTTCGCCTATGCTTGGTACAACGTTGTCTTTATTCAAACGGTCAAGGAAAATAATCCCTGGTTCGCCGTTCTGCCATGCGGCTTGTACGATTTTTTCAAATACTTCACGTGCATTTAAGCTTGCGACCACTTCCCTGTCGTATGGGTCGATTAAGCTATACACATCATTCGTTTCAACCGCCTTCATGAATTCCTCGGTAATGCCCACGCTGATATTAAAATTATTGATTTCTGCGTTGTCCTGCTTGCACGTAATAAACTCTAAAATATCGGGGTGGTCAATGCGTAAAATGCCCATGTTTGCACCACGACGTGTACCGCCCTGCTTGACAGCTTCAGTCGCCGCATTGAATACCTTCATAAAGCTAATTGGTCCACTTGCTACACCACCGGTTGAATTGACCATTGCACCCTTTGGACGCAAGCGTGAAAAGCTAAAGCCTGTCCCACCACCGCTTTTGTGAATCATTGCGGCTTGCTTAATCGCTTCAAAAATGCCCTCCATGCTGTCTGCCACAGGCAACACAAAGCACGCACTCAGTTGTCCGAGTGGTTTGCCAGCATTCATGAGTGTTGGCGAATTGGGCAAAAACTCCAAATTTGCCATCAGCTCATAAAATTCTTTTTGCGTCTTTTTGACATTCGCCTTTACATCATATATCGCATCGCTTGCCGCAACCGCCGTTGCAACACGCCTAAACATGTCGTCCGGTGTTTCAAGCAGTTGTCCATTTGCATCCTTTGATAAATAACGTTTTTCCAAAACCTTTACAGCATTTTCAGTTAATTGCACGGTAGTTACCTCCTATATTTAGTATACACAATAATTTATTATGCTATATATTGTATCACGTTGGGAAAATTAGTCAATAATTATTTTCGGATTTTGTAAAATAATGTGGGGTGTGATGTGGGGATACGATGTGGGCACTGCCCACGCCCGCCCCTTTTTTTGAAAAAAAGGGGGCAAAAAACTTTAGTTGGGTATTTATTGATTGATTAAATAACAATAACTAAAGTTTTACTTAATTTTTTTCAAAAAATTGCGGGGTCAAATGACCACGCCACCTTCGTGGCTATGAATGCAAAAAGCGCATTCATTTGGTCGAATAGAAGAAAATATTGCTACGCAATATTATGGGTAGCACCCTTTGTCGTTGTCCGCAGACAACGACACCCAAACACTCAAAGAGTATTTTTCTTTGTTACTTTCTTTTTGCGATAGAAAAAGAAAGTAAGGTTTTTGCCTAAATTTGATATCTCTTATTATATAATAAAAACCTTAATTGATTCATTTCAATTAAGGTTTTTATTAATTATGTGTATTTTAGAGCCAAAAAATGTGCGTCCCTACTGGTTCTTTTGCTTGAAGCACTCCCCCAAGTGGTTTTCCTTTAAAACCCATCAGTGTCTTTCGTTATAGCAACATCAACGAGATTAGAATTTTCGTCGAATGCCCAATAAACATAAACCGTTGTGTCAAATGGGAAGCCATAAGCAAAGTTTGTATATGTGCCGATGGGAGCCTCTATTGCTTCTTTTCCAATCATTTCGGTATCGTCATATTGACCCCCGTGATAACGAATTAAAAATATACCATTCTTTATAGCATATCCATAATCAAAATATTGATATTTGCCGTCGTACATATTTTCATACAAGTCTTTATATTTATTTTTATGCCACTGTTCGTTAGTTTCAATTAAAGCAATGACTTGTTCCTTGCTCATGCCGATAGGTGTTATTTCTAATATACTTTCCTTTATTTGTTCATTTGGTTTTAATAAAGGATTTGACATATAATTAGCAATTGATACCATAACAGCTATCAATGTAATAGTTCCTATTGCCGTTGCAATAATTCTTACAAAAATTCTTTTGCTTCCTATTAACTTGATTAAACCTCCTGTGGCAATTCCAATTATAGCCGCAATAATTGAAACTACACAAAAAACTATAATAAGCGACAAGCAGTCGGAAGGGGAAAAAAATGCAATAGTAATAATAAAAATAAAAAGAGGTAAAAGTATACTTGGTATCAGAAGTAATTTCGGGGTTTTAATTATTATAGGGAATGCGAATAATAAGGGGATTAGAAGCAAGCTAGAAAAAGATATTATACCCAATCCGCCTATAATTCCGGAAGGAATATCTATCATAAGAAGCGTTGCCACTAGGCTTCCAATACTCAATAATATAATTTTTCTAAAAGATTTCGTTTTCTTATTTTTGTCTGACAATTTGATCTCATCCAAATTTATGCTTTCAACATCATTCTGATTCATTGACATTTATCCTTCCCTTCTTTTTACTAGTTAGATTGCTTTAATAGATTTTAGTACTATAAAATGTACGGTCAAGTAGACGGCTTCCACAATATCTCTACTGCTGCCGCCCCTCACAGAACCGTGCTTGCAGTTTTCCCGCACACGGCTCTTCATTTATCATTCATATCACCATAATGGAACATAGATTTTAGGTTTTGCTATTGGATTGTATCTTAATATTGCAAGAAACT
>JACMMQ010000121.1 GCA_014378955.1 Clostridia bacterium | reverse complement strand
TCTCTGTAAGCTGTTTCTCCGTGCAATGAATAATCTAAACCAGCCTCTTCTTCCGCTTTTGATACACGTAGGCTTGTGAACATGCTGATGCCCTTTAAGATAAGGAATGTGACGATACCAGAGTATGCAATCGTTACAGCAATACTCACCAATTGTACACCCAATTGTGTGAAATCATGGCTGTAAAATAAGCCACTGTTTTTTACCAAGCCGTTTACGTTTGAGGAAGCAAAAATCCCTGTTGCAATACCGCCCCAAATACCGCCGATGCCGTGACAACCGAACGCATCCAATGCGTCGTCATAGCCGAATTTTGCTTTTAATACGCTGATGCCATAGTAGCAAAGTGGGCTAACAACAAAACCGATAACCAAAGCGGCTTTAACCGATACGAAGCCTGCGCCCGGTGTGATTGCAACCAAGCCAACCACTGCGCCTGTTGCGGCACCCAGCAATGTAGGCTTGCCATGTCTAATCCACTCAAGAATTACCCAAGAAAGTGTAGCCGCCGCTGCTGCTGTGTTGGTGGTAACAAATGCGCTGACTGCCAAGCCATTTGCGCCCAATGCGCTCCCTGCGTTGAAGCCGAACCAACCAAACCATAATAAGCCAGCACCTAAAACAACATACGGTACGTTATGCGGAAGCATTTGCACTGTGCCATGCCCTTTTCTCTTGCCCAATACAATCGCTGCCACAATCCCTGCAATACCAGAGCTAATGTGTACAACATTACCACCAGCAAAGTCAAGCGCGCCTATGCCACCCATGCCCAACCAGCCTTTGATATTCCATACCCAATGTGCCAATGGATCGTACACCAAGGTCGACCATAACAATACGAATATAATCATCACTGAGAATTTCATTCTTTCTGCAAAAGCACCCGTGATGAGCGCTGCTGTAATAATCGCAAACATCATTTGGAATGCCATAAATAACATGTGCGGTATCGTTGCTGCATAATCTGTGTTTGGTGCTAACATATCCACACCGCTTAAGCCTAATAAGCTAAAATCACCGAAAAATCCATTGATGCTAGGGCCAAATGCGATGGTGTAGCCCATTAGTACCCATTGCACTGAAATCAAGGCAATGATTACAAAGGAATTCATCAGGGTGTTTAATACGTTTTTCTTTCTGACCATACCCCCATAGAAGAATGCAAGACCTGGTGTCATTAAAAATACAAATGCGGTAGAAACCATAATCCAGGTGGTGTCCCCAGTGTCAATTTTCACAGCATCCTCAGCGAACGCTAAAACGGTGCCAAGTAATGTAAACAGCATTACAAAAAACATGGATTTGAATAAACTTCTCTTTTTCATTTTCATTACCTCCAAATATTTTGATTTTGTCATTCTTCAAAACGAGGAGGTGTCACGACAATGTCAGAGGAAATATTCGTCATCTATGACAAGTGCTTCACAACGCTGTTTTAAGAATGCTCCTGATTATATAAAAATGCTTTTCGCATTTTAATATTGAACCTACCTGATTTTAAACAAAAAGCCTCCTAACCTATTTGAGTCAAATAAGTTAAGAGGCAACGCTGCCCTATACAATAAAGTGCTTCGGTGTGCTTTAATGTATATCAGATTTAATTTTGTTGTTGCAATAAGTATACACCATTTTTGCAAGTTTGTAAAGTATAAATTTCAAATTTTTTTAAAATATTTTTAATTTATTTTTATAATGTATTGCGAAAACCAGCGTATACTTACAGCTATAAGCGTTTCATCTAATTTGGGCTACAATGCCTCATTTGCCATTCTACAAGTACATCGGTATTTCTAGTCAAAAGTGGGTGATGCACGCTTAATACTTCCACACGCTACGGTTCTGATTATATTGCAATTTCGCCTTGCTCACCTGTTCGTATACGCACTGCATCCTCAAAGCTTTCGATAAATATTTTGCCATCGCCTACACGCCCTGTGTTAACAACAACCAATGCCGCTGCAATCACAGCATCCGCTTGGCTGTCATTAACAAAAACCTCTACTTTAAATTTGTGCAATAGTGTTATGGACACCTCTTGCCCACGCATAATTTCCTTATGCCCCTTTTGGTTGCCACAGCCCATGACCTCGGTAACGGTTATGCCATGTACACCAACCTTATCCAGTGCGGATTTCAGCTCCTCAAACCTTTCTGGTCGTACAATCATTTCCAATTTTTTCACGAAAAACACCCCCTTCTATACATTTGATATAGTATTGTAAACGGACAATGCGTTACTGCATTGTATCCACTATTACCTTTGCTATGTCTTTCATCGTCACGCCAGAATCCATACTGTTCTTTTGAATTTTGCGATACGCCTCGTTTTCTGACATGCCTAGCTTTTCCATGAGCAAGCCCTTTGCCTTTTCAATCATTTTACGGGTTTTAATGTCCTCCTTCAAGGTCATTACCTCAGCTTTAAGCTTTACAATCTTTTTGCGTGTCTTGAGCATCACCTCTACCGCCTGCAAAAGAATGGTTTTGTTGATGGGCTTGCTGATGCATACCAAATCCAAATGCGCCACCTTGTCATCCACAAATTCCTTTTGCGTTTCACTGGTTAAAAGGATTATCGAACACAATTCATCTGCCCCTAATATTTTCGATACCTCAACGCCCGTCATGTCGGAAAGATCAAAGTTTAAAATCAATAGCTCCGTTTGCTTGAGACGTGCCTTGCGAATGGCATCATTCCCCGAGGTGCAAATATCACCCACCGCAAAGCCATTGGTAGTGAGAAGGCTTTTGATTTGACTGCCCGTATTCGCATTGTTGACCGCTATCATAATGTCCTGTCGCATCGTTCTCCCCCCCTTACTGGATTGGGTACGGTGGGCGCTGCCCACACCCGCCACTTTTTTGAAAAAAAGTGGACAAAAAACTTTAGTTGGGGTTTTTATAATCAAAGTTTGTAACTGTTCAGTCGTCCATTAGATTTGCTTCCTAAATGCGTAAGATCTTTTTGAAAAGACTGTTGATAAAGTCCTCATTGTATGTTGGAATGCTATCATTTTTTTAATCCCATATCCACAATAAAAAAAGTAC
>JACMMQ010000120.1 GCA_014378955.1 Clostridia bacterium | reverse complement strand
TGAATATGCACGCAATCAGGAAAATGCCAACAGTGCTTTTGTTGTTTCGGTTGAACCACAAGATTTCGGTGGCAAGCATCCGCTCCAAGGTATCGCATTTCAACGCATATGGGAAAAGCAAGCCTATCAAGTTGGACAAGGTGCCGCACCTGTGCAGAAATTAGGTGATTTTTTAGCCGGTAAAAGGTCAAATGCTTTTGGCACAGTCAAACCAAGCTACACAGGCAAAACGCAGTTGGCTGATTTGAATAGCTGTTTACCAGACTATGTGACAAACACGATGAAGCAATCTGTGGGCGCATTTAATCAAAAGCTCAAAGGTTTTTCTATGCCCGATGCGCTTTTAACAGGGGTGGAAACGAGAACGTCCTCCCCTGTTAAAATCCCTAGAACGGATACGCTTGAAGCGGTAGGCATCAGTGGCTTGTATCCCACAGGAGAAGGCGCAGGGTATGCAGGTGGGATTGTAAGTGCCGCAGTGGATGGTGTCCGTATTGCGGAGCAAATTATTAAAACGTATTGTGTGTAAGCTTATATTTTCAAAAACATTATAACATATATTACAGTTTGCTTAGGCATAGCTAGAATATTCAAACCAAATAAGGACAGACATTTTCGTCTGCCCTTAACTTTTACTATTTTTTATTGCCAAATACCCAAGTTGATACAACAGGACCTAATGCGGAAAAGCCTGCTACCCAAAATAGTGCTTCTAGGTCTAGCGGAACGGTTTTAAAAATGTCTTGTAGGGTTGGGATATAGATCACGGCTAATATCATGCACAGCGAGCAAAGCACCGCCGCAATGAGTGCTGGATTGCTAAATATTTGAATGTGAAAAATGCTTTTCTTTTCTGATTTGCATTCAAATACATGAATGAGCTGTGCAATGACTAACGTTAAAAACGCCACTGTGCGTGCTGTGTCCACATCGCCAAATTGATTGAGCGTGGTAATAAATGCGCCCAAGGTGGAAAGTCCAATCATACACCCACGAAAGACAATCATATTGAGCAAGCCGTCCGAAAATATGCCGTCCTTCGCCCCTCTTGGCTTGTCACTCATAATGTCCTTTTCAGGCGGTTCTAGCCCAAGTGCTATCGCTGGTAAGCCATCTGTCACGAGGTTAACCCACAGGATTTGTATGGGCATCAACACAATAGGCAAGCCCATCAGCATGCCCACAAACATGGTGAGCACCTCACCAATATTACAGGATAGCAAATAGCGAATGAATTTGCGAATGTTGCGATATATAACACGTCCTTCTTCCACTGCCGCAATGAGCGTTGCAAAATTATCATCCATTAAAATCATCGCAGACGATTCCTTGGTCACATCGGTGCCTGATATGCCCATTGACACGCCAATGTCCGCTTCCTTAACTGCTGGGGCATCATTCACGCCATCGCCCGTCATGGCGACGACATGCCCCAGCTTTTTGTACGCCTTGACAATTTGTAGCTTGTGCCCTGGCGATACACGGGCGAAAACGGACGTTTTGGGTGCAATGCGTAAAAGCTCCGCCTCACTCATTTGATCTAATTCCTTACCCGTCAGCACCAAATCGTCATTTTTTAAAATGCCCAGCTCCTTGGCAATTGCCGCCGCTGTTCCCTTATAATCGCCCGTAATCATTACAGGCTTGATGCCTGCCTTTTTACATTTTCGCACCGCTTCATACGCTTCAAGGCGAGGTGGGTCAATCATGCCAGAAAGACCCACAAAGACAAGGTTTTGCTCGATTTCCGCACTGTTTACATTTGCCCTTGCTAGCTCCTTATACGCCATCGCTAACACACGCAAGGCTTGCTCTGCCATCTCGTCATTTGCTTGCATGATTTGCTTGTGCATGCTTCCTGTCAACGCAACAACGCCGTGCTTTGTTAAGATGCTACTACATTTTTCTAAAATAATGTCTGGTGCGCCCTTGGTCATGACACGCATGCCCTTTTCATTTTTCAAAACCACCGACATGCATTTTCTATCTGAATCAAACGGGATTTCCTGCACGATGCGTGTATATGTAAGCAATTCCTCTTTTAGGATGCCTGCCTTCGCCGCCGCAATCAACAACGCTCCCTCTGTTGGGTCGCCATCCACTTGCCACACATCACGTGTTATGTTAAAGCGCTTAAATCTGCCTTCACCTGTTTCTTTTTGGACACCCACTGTGATTTCAGCATTGTTGCATAGGGTGCTAATTTCGAGTGCCAAACGAATAGCTTCAATCTTCCTACCTTCCACTTCCACACCATTAACATAAAAATCCCCTTTCCGATCAAAACCACTGCCACTCACCGCTACCGTATTGTCATAGGTATAAAGCTTCTTAACAGTCATTTTATTTTCAGTCAGCGTGCCTGTCTTATCCGAGCACACCACGCCTGCACAGCCCAGCGTCTCCACGGCGGTCAATTTACGGATAAGTGCATTGCGTTTGAGCATGCGTCCAACGCCTAACGCTAACGCTATCGTGACGATTGCTGGCAACCCCTCTGGCACCGCCGCAACAGCTAATGAGATGCCTGTAATGAGCATGTCAAATATTGGCTCTCCTCGTAATATACCCGTCAAAGATACAATTGCACAAATTGCTAAACAACCATAGGCAATCAATTTACCCAATTGATTGAGGCGAATTTGCAAAGGCGTCTGTTCATCCTCAATGCCTTGGAGCATGTCCGCTATTTTACCCATTTCAGTACGCATGCCTGTTGCTACGACCATCGCTTTTGCCTTACCCTTCGTCACCAGTGTACCCATGTAGATGTACGGCTTGGTATTTTGTCCTGTAATGGTTTTTTCCACAGGCAGTGATTCTCCTGTTAAAATTGACTCATCCACCTGCAAGCTAGCAACCTCCAACAGCTTTGCATCCGCTGGAATACGATCGCCTGCCTGAATGAAAATCACATCGTTTGGCACAAGCTGTTTTGCTGGTATGTGTACCAGCTTCCCCTCACGCACCACCCTTGCGGTCGGTGCCGCCAAATCCTTGAGCGCATCCATCGTCTTTTCCGTTCGAAATTCCTGCATAAAGCCCAATACGGCATTGATTACCACAATGGCAATAATCGCAAGTGCCTCCGTCATTTCTCCCATTACAATGGACAACACCGTAGATGCCAAAAGAATAAGCACCATCATATCCTTGAATTGTGCGAGTAACAATTTGAGTGGTGAAATCTTTTTCTTTTCCGTTAATACATTCAAGCCAAAAAATTTTGTTTGTGCTTGCACCTCCGCCTGTGACAGTCCTTCTATTTCCGTTGCATGTTGAAGCCTTGCTACACCCAACGACATCATTTGTCTCCCCTTTCCCATTTGTGAATGTATACTAGTCCATCTTATGCAGGCACGTCCCAAAATATTACTACACAAAATACAAATGAACGTCATAATATATAAGGAAAACAATTGCACGAGGAGATGAATCACTTGATTTTAAGCATAATCGTCATGTCCATTTCGTTAAGCATGGATGCTTTTTTTGTTGGTGTTGCGTATGGCATTCGTAAAATCGCTATCCCACTGCCCTCTAAAATAATTATTTGTCTGTGCTCAGTGTTATACGCAGCGTTAGCACTGTTCGTTGGACATTCATTGGTGTCCTTTTTGCCCCTTGCACTCGGAAAAATATTGGGTGCGGTTTTGCTCTTAATGATGGGACTTTGGATGCTTGCACAGCCCCTTCGAAAAACACCTGAAAAAAACTTTGCGTTCGCACAAGCTTCCGCCCCTGCACAAGAAAAAACGCTCATGAAAATCATTCTAAAATCATGGGGTGTTACCATACATATTTTAAAAAATCCCGATGTTGGCGATATGGATCGTTCTGGGAGCATCGATATTGGTGAGTCTATCCTGCTAGGCTTGGCATTATCACTTGATGCCATCGGCGTAGGCATCGGTAGTGCGTTAGCTGGATTGACCAATTGGTGTATCCCCATCACCGTCGGGCTGTGTCAATGGCTGTTTATGCATTATGGCTTAAAGCTCGGCAAGCAATGGCAATTTTTACAACATATCAATCAGCATTTAAGCACCGTTATACCTGGCGCTTTGTTAATTGTATTGGCAATTTTACGATTTTTATAGCACAAAAAGCGACAAGTCAAAATTTCGACTTGTCGCTTAAATATTACAAAATTATTCTACTGTGGTCAACCAATTGTAGCTGTCCTCAACCAGTCCTCTTTGCATTTTGGTAATTGTGTCGTACAGCTTGTGTGATAAATCACCCGTTTTGCCATTGTTGATCACAATGCCCTTGCCATCCCAATTCAACTCACCCACCGGCGAAATAACAGCCGCTGTGCCAGTACCAAACATTTCCTCAAGCGTGCCATTTTGATATGCCTCATATACTTCTTCAATGGAAATTTGTCGCTCAGTCACTTGCATTCCCCAATCCTTCATCAACGTCATAACAGAATTTCTCGTAACACCTGCTAGGATACTGCCCTCTAAAGAAGGTGTAATCACCTCGCCATTGATTTTGAAAAATACATTCATACTACCCACTTCTTCAATGTATTTTTTCTCACAGCCATCCAGCCAAAGCACTTGGGTATAACCCTTATCCTTGGACTCCATTTGTGCCTTTAAGCTCGCCGCATAGTTGCCACCCGTTTTGGTGAAGCCTACACCGCCACGTACTGCACGTACATATTCGCTCTCGACATATATTTTAATCGGATTGATGCCCTCTGGATAATAGGCACCCACTGGTGATAAAATAACGATGAATTTGTACGTATCTGACGGTCTAACACCTAAAAACGGATCGGTTGCAATGATAAAGGGTCTAATATATAATGAATTTTCTTCGCCTGTCGGAATCCAATCCTTATCCGTGTTAACCAATTGCATAACCGCCTGCAATGCAAATTCTTCATCAATCGGTGGTATGCCCATTCTGACACCGGATATGTTCAAGCGTTCAATATTTCTTTCAGGACGAAAAATAACCACTTTACCGTCAGTTGTTTTATACGCCTTAAGCCCTTCAAAAATTGTTTGTGAATAGTGTAATACCATCGATGCTGGATCCATTAACAATGGTGCATAAGGTACTATGCGTCCTTCATGCCAGCCATGCTGCAGGTTGTAATCCGCAATAAACATATGGTCGGTAAAATACTGTCCGAAACCAAGCTTATTAGAATCTGGTTTTTGTTTTGGTGCATTGTTTGGTTCAAAAGTAAAAGTATATGCCATGGTAATCCCCCCTCAAATTGTGAAAATTATATCATATTATGCCGTTTATTTCAAGATAAATTCAAAATTTATATATTTATTATATTCTTAGCTCCTCATAATGTGCTAATTGCTTATTATTGCCTTGGAAATTGTGTGCTACTATCAAATGTATTA
>JACMMQ010000119.1 GCA_014378955.1 Clostridia bacterium | reverse complement strand
CCTCGCCGATAACCACACGGAGCGCTTCATAATTGCCAGCGGGCAACGTTACATCACCATATACTTTGGTCGGAAATGGATATTTGCCAACTTTTGCTGTAACGTCATAATCCTGACCATTTTTTTGAATTTCATCCTTTGCAATGCTTACAATGGCAGGTATTTTTTCCTCTGCAATTGCCTTGATGGTTTCTATCCCCTGTTCGTCCGCAAATGCGTCTCCCATTTCCTTTATAATACGATCCCTCACCTTGAGCTTCAATGCTTGATCGGCTGGTGTGTCACTGTTCGCTAATACATGGAAACGAACCACTTGTGCCGCTAAATCTGCCTGCACCTTTTCAGAATATCCCACACAGGTCACCGTGATACCAAGTCCTACTATTAACGCGATCATCATTTTATTCATATTAATTTCCCCCTCATTTGTCTATATTAAAAGTATGGACAAAAAAGAGGAAAAGCATACAAAAAATAATAGGTATTTTTAAAATATTTTAAATTTTGTCTAATTTAACGCATATTGCGAAACAACAAAAACATCCTTTACCAATAAAGCAAGCTTATCCTTCGCTTGCTCGGCATCGTACGCATTTTGATATAAGCCAAAAACGGTTGGGCCGCTCCCACTCATCATTGCGCCCAATGCGCCACCGTCAAGCATAATTTGTTTGATGCGTTTGATGATTGGGTGTCTTTTGGCTGTAATTGGCTCCAATATATTGTACATATTGTTTGCAATTTCCTTTAAATTACCCTGTTCAATCGCTTGAATGACACGATTTGTATCGGGATGTACTGTTATTTCATCCACGTTCACCTGTCCATATGCCCAAGCGGTCGATACACTAATGGGCGGTTTTGCTAATAGCACAAACATGGACGGCGCATTGTCTAAAATTGTTAACCGCTCGCCAATGCCTTGCGCCAGTGCCGTTCCACCAACAATGCAGTACGGTACATCAGCACCCAGTGTTTTACCCATTTCTTTCAACTGCTGTGTGGTTAAGCTGGCTTCATACAATTCATTTAATGCTATTAAAATCGCTGCGGCGTTGCTACTGCCGCCCGCCAAACCAGCCGCAACTGGAATTTGCTTTTGAATATGTATAGAAACGCCCGGCATTATGCCAGTTTTTTCAAAAAAAAGTTGCGCCGCCTTATACGCTATGTTGCCGCTGTCGTTGGGTAAATAAGGCAAATTTGTCGATAATGTAATACCACTTTCTGCTTTTTCAAGCTGTATGGTATCGTATAAATCCACCATTTGCATAATCATTTCTACTTCATGATATCCATCTGCACGCTTAGACAATACATCTAGCGTAAGGTTGATTTTTGCACGTGCCTTAATTTCCAAACTATCACGACCCCTCTATTTCAATACTATTATTATACAGATAGGACGAACTTCATGCAAGTAAATTAATTTAAAAACAAAGCAGGAATTTCCAAATTATTGACGAATATATACCTATATAATACTAATCTTAGATTAAAACATAACCAGCAGAGATGGGCAAAACGCGCGTAAGCGTTTTGAAACACCGACCGACAGATGGTTATGATTTTAATCAAGATTAGTATAAAAAGCTATAACCATATTTAACAAAAATGGCCTTCGCTTTTTCAGAGCTTAAATATTTCACGAATTCCTTCGTCGCATCGATATTTTTACT
>JACMMQ010000118.1 GCA_014378955.1 Clostridia bacterium | reverse complement strand
TGTGGATAAATGGAAAAGCATCATTTACCCACAAACCCCACAACTACTACTGCTGAAAAACCCATAAAAGCATTTCTTTCTTTATTTTTATATCAGAGGAACTTTTTGAAAAAGTTGGGCATTTAATATTGCAATTTAGACTTACCTTATATTTTTATGAAAATGCTTGCCGTGTGACGGAAAGATTGGTATAATAAGGATTGAATATTTTGCATAAAATTACCATATCGTTCAAAATGGTAGATAAATGATGGGGGGTTCGTGCATATTTGAAGTAGTTTTGACAAATACTATAATAAATTTAGGAGTATTACATATGACGTTATATTATTTCCTTTTAATTGTTGTGACAGAGGTGCTTTTGGTAGCTGGTCAAATATTTTGGAAGCTAGGCATGAAAGCAAATCCGTTTAATATGTCACTTATTCTACAGCCGTACATTCTTATTGGATTTGGTATATATGGCATTGCAACAGTGATATGGATGTTTGTCTTGTCCAAGGTAGATGTGTCTATTGCCTATCCGCTCAATAGCATGGGGTATGTTTTTTTGTTGTTTGCGGCGTGGTTGGTATTGGGTGAGGAAATCACAGTGCCAAAGATTGTAGGCATAATCGTTATTACAATCGGCATCGTTATATTGGCAATGGATGCTAGCTCGGTAGAAAAATTCATTCGACTGTTTAGTAGACGATAAATGTTTTGGCAAATGGAGGCGTAAGGAATGGAAAAAAAATTACTTTCTGTGGTCGTTCCGATGTACTATGAGGAATTAGTCGCTGGTGCATGCTATGGTCGCTTGACGGCGGTTTTAGAAAAAATGGACATGCCGTATGAAATTGTGTTTGTGAATGATGGCAGCAAGGACAAAACCTTTGATATATTAAAGGGCTTTGCAGTGACGGATAAATGTGTGAAAATTATCAATTTTTCAAGGAATTTCGGGCATCAAATGGCACTCACCGCTGGCGTTACCTATGCGAAGGGTGATGTGGTAGTGGTGATTGATGCCGATTTGCAAGATCCGCCTGAGCTTATACCCGACATGGTTGCACTGTGGCGAGAGGGCTGGGAAGTGGTATATGCCAAGCGCAAAAAACGAAAGGGCGAAACGTGGTTTAAGCTATTGACCGCAAAAATGTTTTACCGCATTTTGGACAAGCTATCAGACGTAAAAATACCCACCGATACAGGGGATTTCCGCTTGATGGATCGCAAGGTTGTAGATGCTTTTAAACAGCTACCAGAACGCAACCGCTTTATTCGTGGCATGGTGAGCTGGTTAGGCTTTAAGCAAACGCCCATTGAATATGAGCGAGACCAACGCTTTGCAGGAGAAACGAAATACCCGTTTAAGAAAATGCTTAAATTTGCATGGGATGGTATTGTGTCCTTTTCGCTAAAACCGCTCAAAATAGTGGGTTATTTAGGCATTGCCTCCATGGGCTTTGCGATATGCCTGTTTATTTATTCCGTCGCAATTCGCCTGCTCAACATTGAAACAAACCCTGCCATTCCAGGGTGGACGTCACTCATGACCGCCATCACGTTTTTCTCAGGCGTTCAGCTATTATCCATTGCGATTTTAGGCGAATACATTGGGCGTATCTATGACGAAAGTAAGGGTAGGCCGCTTTATTTGATTACGGAGCTGGTGAATTTTGAGGAAAAATAATAATTGATAAGGTGCATGTGTTGTCGATACGATGATGCGTGCATTTTTTTACCATTTAGCATGCATTTTTAAATAAAAAATGCACTTAAAATTTTAAAAAAAACTCCCATTTTATAGAAAAGTATGGTATAATGAGAAGAATGGCATAAACCGTTTATAGAACATGTATAAGAAGGTTAAAAAATGGAAAAAATTACAATATCTACACCTTATATTAAATTAGACCAGCTGCTCAAGTGGTCCGGCATCGTCACCGATGGAAGTGATGCGAAAATACTGATACAAGAGGGGTTTGTGCTGGTGGATGATGTGCAAGAGCTACGCCGTGGGCGCAAGTGTTACCCCGATATGGTCGTGACAGTTAAAACGCCACAAGACCTAAAACAGCTAATTGTAGCAAAAGAATAGGTACGCTTTATGCGAGTGTGTGAGCTGAGCTTAAACAATTTTAGAAACTACCACAAGCAACACATCACCTTTGGTGAGGGTGTCAATATTTTGTATGGCGACAATGCACAGGGCAAAACCAACGTGCTTGAAGCGATTTACCTTTTTGCGACCGGCAAGTCCCATCGCACGCAAAAGGACGTTGATTTTATACGCTTTGGCACGCCGTTTGCGGATGTGAAAATTGCGTTTGACAGCCAACAGCGCACACAGCGTGGCGAAATGATTTTTGCCACCGACAAGCGCAAGCGTATCAAGCTGAACGGTATCCCCATTCAAAAGCTTGGCGAGCTAATGGGCGTATTCAATGTGGTTTGCTTTAGCCCTGAGGATTTGTATTTCATCAAGGAGGGGCCCAAAGAGCGCAGGCGATTTATTGATATTTGTCTTAGCCAAACCACGCCACAATATTTTTACCACCTGCAACAGTATGTCAAGGTGCTTGAACAGCGCAATGCACAGCTCAAGCGCATGAACGACCGTGCAACCGCAATGCTTGAGGTTTGGAATGAAAAGCTTGTGGTGCACGGCACACAGCTCATGCGTATGCGTGAGGCATTTTTGACGCAAATTACCCCCCAGGCAGTGGCGATACACCGCGAAATGACTGCGGAAAATCTTACAATCACCTACGCCCCCAACATTTCCTATGCACAGCTAGACGACATGCAAGAGGCGTTTGCTAATAAATTAAAGCAAAACATGCAAAGAGAAATAGAAGCAAAAACCACGCTTTACGGCCCACACCGTGATGATATTTTATTTTACATCAACGACCATGAGGTCAAAACCTTTGGCTCACAAGGGCAACAGCGCACCGTTGTGTTGACATTGAAGCTGGCGGAAATGTCATGGATGCATGAAGTCAAGGGCGAATACCCCGTATTATTGCTAGACGACATTCTGTCCTAGCTAGACCCAAGCAGGCAGGGCTACATTTTAAACTATATCCGAGACAAGCAAGTC
>JACMMQ010000117.1 GCA_014378955.1 Clostridia bacterium | reverse complement strand
TCATTCCGAGCGCATACAACGAGGAATCTCATGCGCAGAGGTTAAGTGTCAGCAAAAAAAGAGATTCCTCACTACGTTCGGAATGACAAAAGAGGTCGTATTGAAATAACGAAAGGAGCGTAAAATATGTTTGACATCGCACAAGCTTTAGCCAACTTACCGGAACAACCCGGTGTATATATTATGAAAAACAAGGACAATCACATCATTTACATTGGCAAGGCAAAGGTGCTTAAAAACCGTGTCAAGCAGTATTTTGGCTCGCAAAAAAATCATCCGCCCAAGGTGCGCATGATGGTCAAGCAAATAGTCTCATTTGAATTTATCCTCACAGGCAGTGAATTAGAGGCATTGGTTTTAGAGTGTAACATGATTAAAAAACATAAGCCACATTATAATATTTTGCTCAAGGACGACAAGCACTATCCGTTCATCAAGGTGACGATGCAAGAGCAATACCCTCGCGTGCTGTTGACCCGCCGCATTGAAAAGGATGGCGCGAAATATTTTGGACCATTTTACAGCGCCATGACAGTGCGTGACAGCATTCAACTCATACAGGACGTATTTAAAATTAGAAAATGCAAAAAGGAATTCCCACGTGATATAGGCAAGGAAAGACCGTGCCTCAACTTCTTTATCCATAAATGTGTTGCACCGTGCCGTGGTGAGGTGGAGGTAGCGCAATACAGAAAAATATTCGATGAAATATGTCAGTTTCTATCTGGCAACGAGGAAACCCTGATAAAAACCTTGTCCGCCGAAATGCAAACAGCCTCGGAAAAAATGGACTTCGAAAAAGCCGCAGTGATGCGTGATAAAATCAATAGCATTAAAAAAGTGCTTGAAAAACAGCGTATTATTTCCACATCTATGGGCGATCATGACGTCATAGCTTATGAAAGTGGCGAAGGCGAAGCTTGCGTGCAGGCGTTCTTTGTACGGAACGGTCGATTGATTGGACGAGAGCATTTTATGCTACAAGACGTGGGCGAGAGCGATGGTGCAGAAATACTGTCCTCCTTTGTCAAACAGTTTTATTTCCATGCGCAGGTAGTGCCAAAAGAAATTATTCTATCACAAGCATTGAACGAAACGGACATTTTGACACAATGGCTATCAGAAAAGCGTGGGAGCAAGGTGCATTTGACCGTCCCACAAAAGGGTGAGAAAAAGGAAATATTGGCGTTGGTGCAAAAAAACGCCACTGAAGCATTGCAACAACATCAATTAAAAGAAAAGCAAGACCAAAAATTCGTCATACAATCGCTCACCGATTTGAAATTGGCGCTCATGCTAGAGCATTTGCCCAAACGCATTGAGGCTTATGACATTTCAAACATTGGCGGCACAAATAGTGTAGGCGCCATGGTGGTATTTCAAGAGGCACGCCCAGCCCCAAGGTTTTACCGCAAATTCAAAATTAAGTGGGTGGAGGGGGCGGATGATTACCAAAGCATGCAAGAGGTGGTCTATCGCCGTTTGATGCGTGCCAAGCAGGAGCAAGAGGCAATTGACAATGGTACGATGACACACGAGCAAGCGAAGTTTTTACCCCTGCCTGATTTGATGCTCATTGACGGGGGCAAGGGACATGTCTCCGCTGTGCGTGAGGTAACGGAGGTGCATGCGCCAACAGTGCAGGTTTTTGGCATGGTGAAGGACAGCAAGCACCGCACAAGAGATCTAGCAAGCCTGTTTGCAGAAATTGGCTTTAGCCAATATACGACAGGCTTCAAGCTCATCACGCAAATTCAAGATGAGGTGCATCGTGTTGCCATTGCTTATCACACGCATTTAAGAGGAAAAGGCATCACGCAATCGGTGCTAGATGAGATTGGCGGTATCGGCGAGGTGCGAAAAAAAGCACTGCTTAGAGCGTTTGCATCCATAGATGATTTGAAAATTGCCAGCATAGACGAATTGACAGCCGTCCAAGGCATGAACAGCCAAGCCGCTACAGCCGTATACGATTTTTTTCATAAAAATCCTTGACGAGACAGTGAATAATGGTGTATAATCCCATCTTTGACAGTTATGAGACAGAAAAAGCTTGGAAACCCTTGCCACAAGCACAATCCAAGCTTTTGTATTCCTCCTAAAAGTACGTACTTTTTTTATTTTTTCGTATCCTTAAAAATTTTCTTCATCATGCTTGCTGCAACAATCTCATAATCTGTACGAAATCCGAAAGATTCATGTA
>JACMMQ010000116.1 GCA_014378955.1 Clostridia bacterium | reverse complement strand
TGCGTGTTAAGATTTCGTTGTCTGCGGACAACGCCAAAGAACTCCGTCCATAATATTGCGTAGCAATATTTTCTTCTGCTCGACCAAATGAATGCGTTTTTTGCATTCATAGCCACGAAGGTGGCGTGGTCATTTTGACCCTGCAATTTTTTGAAAAAAATTGATTAAAACTTTATTATTAAAACCCCAACTAAAGTTTTTGTCCCCTTTTTTCAAAAAGGGGTGGGCGTGGGCAGCGCCCACTTTGTACTTACCTAAAATGTATAATTGAAAAGGAGTGAATGTTATGAATAATCAACAAAAAATGCAAGAAATTACGCTAGCAGGTGGTTGTTTTTGGGGCGTTGAAGCTTTTTTTAGGCGTATTGCTGGGGTGATAGAAGTAACGGTGGGTTATGCAAATGGCAAAACGCAAAATCCAAAATACCGAGATATTGCCAAAACAGGGCATGTTGAAGCTGTACACATCAAATACGATTCAAATGTCGTGACATTACAAACCTTACTCGCATATTTATTTAAAATAATAGACCCAGTAAGCGTAAACAAACAGGGAAATGACGTTGGCACGCAATATCGAACAGGTATCTATTATGCCGACGTAGGGCAACTTGTAGACATTAAACAAGTGGTTGAAAAAGAACAGCTATCGTATAAAAAACAGCTTGCAATAGAAGTTTTACCACTTGAAAACTACTACCTAGCAGAGCAATATCATCAAGATTACCTTGGCAAAAACCCAAATGGCTATTGTCACATCGACTTTTCAAAATTAAAGGATGTTATCCATGAAAAATCATGGGACAAGCCTACTCAAGCGGAAATCAAGAAAAAATTAACGGCACTGCAATATAAAGTTACGCAGCAAAATGCAACCGAACCCCCCTTTGACAATGCTTATTGGGACAACCATCAAAAGGGGATTTACGTGGATATCATCACAGGCGAGCCGTTATTTATATCAAGCGATAAGTTTGAGTCTGGTTGTGGTTGGCCAAGCTTCACACGTCCTATTGTGCCGGACATACTTCAAGAAAAGGTTGATAACACGCACGGTATGATGCGCACAGAAGTACGTAGCCGTATTGGTGATAGCCATTTGGGTCATATTTTTCAAGATGCACCGATTGAAAAGGGTGGCGTGAGGTACTGCATAAACAGTGCTGCACTGCGTTTTATCCCGTTTGAAGAGATGATAGCGCAAGGTTATGGTAAATACCTATCTTTATGTGACAGAGATAAGTAAGCATTAGATAGATAAGTAAGCATTAGATAGATAAGTTATCCAATTGAAAAATATATTGAAATTTTGCGAACAATGCAATATAATGCATATTAGATAGAACTCTATTTCTAGGGGGGATAATCTTGTCAAAGAATATTAATATTGATACAGATAAGCTGATTTCGAAGTGTACCCAAAAAATTTTTAGCGTCATTAAATTTAGCGCAAAAAGAACAGCCCTAAAGATTACGCTCATTTATTTTATGATTGGGTGCTTGTGGGTATTATTATCTGACATGCTAGTCGAAACCTTCGTCAAAGATCCCTCAACAACAGTTATCATTAACATAGCAAAAGGCTGGTTTTATGTATTTGTTACCGCAATTTTGATTTATTTGCTTGTGTTTTCAGCCTTGAAGAAATTGGTCAATGCAAAAGAAGCTTTGCAGCAATTGAATAGGGTGCTTGAAGAGAAAGTTGCACATAGAACGCAGCAGTTAGAAAGCACAAATGCCATATTGATTAAATCCAACGCATTACTTGAACAAGAGGTAATAGAACGTCAAAAAGTGCAAAAACAAATAGCCATATTAAACGAGAGCCTAGAGGTTAAAGTGTTAGAACGAACCATTCAGCTGCAATTAATCAATAAGCAGTTGGAAGAAGAGATTTTAGAAAAAGTAAAAGCTGAAAAGGACTTAAGCAAAGAAAGATACTTTAATGATGCGGTGCTTAACAGCGTGCCAGGTCTCTTATATCTGTACAATATGGACGGTAAGCTGATACGCTGGAATAAAAAACATGAGGAAATGACAGGTTATTCATCGAATGAATTATCTGAAATGCATCTTGCCGACTTTTTTATCGATGATGAATTTCAAACAGTCGTGCAAAAGGTGGAAAAAACTATCCAAGATGGAGTAGGGGAAGCAGAATTAATTCTCAGGCGCAAGGATGGCACCTATATCCCCATTTTTTGCACGGCTGTGCGCTTAGAACTAGATGGAAGCTTATATTTTGTAGGTATGGGTGTTGATATCTCCGAAAGAAAGAAAACAGAGGATAGGCTACAAAAGTATAAAATTTTAGCAGAAAATACGAACGATGCGATGCTCTTTATTGACAAGCAAGGGAAAATTCTGGAGGTGAACCAAGCTGCCTCGAAGTTGTATGGTTATACATATGAAGAATTTTTAAAAATGGAAATATATGATTTAAGACGTACATATGAAAAACATCTCATAAATGAGAAAATGGCATTGGCGGACCAAGAGGGTTGCATCTTTGAAGCGGTTCATAAAATGAAAAACGGGGCACTTATGCATGTTGAAATAAGTGCTCAAGGTACATATTTAGGGCAAACAAGGGTGCTTTTAAGCATTATTCGAGACATCACTGATCGTAAAAGTGCAGAGCAAAACATTACTTATTTAAGCTATCATGACAAACTAACTGGACTTTATAACAGGCGATTTTATGAAGATGAGATTAAAAGACTGGACATAGAAGAAAATCTCCCGATTTCAATTATGATCGGTGATATCAACGGCTTGAAACTTATCAATGATATTTTTGGGCATATAGAGGGTGATAGCTTAATTGTGATGGCGGCAGAAAATATCAATAAGGTATGTCGTTCAAACGATGTGATTGCCAGATGGGGCGGCGATGAGATTATTATGCTTCTTCCTAAAACGTCCGCATGCGAAGTTGAAGTGCTTTGCAAAAAAATTGATACCACTTTGCAAAAGGATCATACCTTGCGTGCATCGTTATCGATCGGGTATGCGACAAAGAAAAATATAAATGAGGACATTAATCAAGTGCTAAAGGTTGCAGAGGATTTTATGTACAAGCGAAAATTGCTACAAACTAGAAGCTTACGTAGTTCAATCGTTTCCTCTATTATAAGCACCTTGCAAGAGCGGTCCATTGAAACACAAGAGCATAGCGATAGAATGAAGGAGCTTTCAAAGGCGACGGGGAATGCCATGCGGGTTTCTGAAACAATGCTTGATGATTTAGAGTTATTAGCGATTTTACATGATATAGGCAAAATTGCAATTAAAGATAGCATTATCAATAAAAATGCAAAGCTAACGGAGGAAGAATGGGCTGAGATGAAGAGGCACCCTGAAATTGGCTATCATATCACGCAGTCAACAGCTGAGTTTCAACATTTATCGGAATATGTGCTTTCGCATCATGAAAATTGGGATGGGGGTGGATATCCACGTGAGCTAAAAGGGGAAGAAATACCCTTGTTGTCTCGCATCATATCTGTGGTTGATGCTTTTGATGCGATGACAAATGACCGACCATACCGCAAAGCGATGTCAAAAAAAAGTGCCATACAAGAATTGAAAGCCAATGCTGGCACGCAGTTTGATCCAAAGGTTGTACGTGTATTTATAAATGATGTTGTTAGGTGTTTATAAAATGCGTTTATATCATAAAATGTGAAAGTAGTTAAATTTAAGAAAAAGGTGAACTTATGGAAAATATAAATAAAGAGGCATTGGATTACTTAACAAAGCTAGAAAGGTTTTGTGAATGGCTAGATAATGTCAAGCACCACGCATCATATGACGGCTTTGTAAAAGAGGGCATCATCACAAGAGGAGAGCTAAGAAATAAAGATTACGTGAGCTTGCGCAGAGACATCGTCTTTTGGAGCGAACGGGGCTGGACAAGAACGAGGGATTGGAGAACTATACTTGAAATAAGGCGTAAGGAATTTAATGAAATTTAATGAAATTGAAAACTCTAAGGCTTGACAGATATGCGCGTCACATATAGAATGTGTGTATTGTTTTTATATAAATGGGAATAATTACCTTAACATTAGCATAGGTATAAGGTTGAAAGAGAGTGAAGCATTTATGAATGAAAAATTATTGGCTTTTCAAAATGAGATACGTGGAAAACGTGTCGCCGTTATTGGCGTGGGTGTTAGCAATACGCCACTTATCCGCCTTTTGGTCAATTATGGTGCGATCGTCACCGCTTGCGATAAAAAAGATGCACAAGCGTTAGGGCAAACCTATTCGGAGTTTGAGGCGTTAGGCATTACCTTTCAATTAGGTGAAAATTATCTTGAAAACCTTGACCATGCCTATATTTTTAAAACACCAGGCATGCGCCACGACACCCCTGAGTTGGTTGCAGCACAAGCACGTGGCAGTATCATCACATCTGAAATGGAAGTGTTTTTAGACCTTTGTCCTGCGCAGGTGATTGCGGTTTCAGGGAGTGACGGCAAAACAACAACCACATCACTTATTTACACCATGCTCAAAACAGAGGGCTACACCTGTTGGCTGGGCGGTAATATTGGCAACCCCTTATTAGGCGAAATTGAATTGATACAACCTATTCATAAGGTGATTTTAGAGCTTTCAAGCTTTCAGTTGCAAACAATCAAAAAGAGTGCGGATATAGCAGTGATCACAAATGTTACGCCCAATCATTTGGACTGGCATACGAATATGGCGGAATATGTGGATGCAAAACGGAGTTTATTTGCCCATCAGTCTAGCATGGGCAAGCTGGTTGTAAATGCAGACAATGAAATCACCCGCAATTATGGCAACGAGGCATTGGGCAATGTTGTTTTTTTTAGTAAAAATGCAGGCACTTCCCATTTTCATTTTAACGAAAAAAACCCTTACGGATTAGCACTCCAAAATGATAGAATTGTGCTAGGCAGTCAGGATAAGATTGTGGATGTTTTAGATACGCAAGACATTTTTATTCCCGGCGCACATAATGTTGAAAATTATATGGCGGCAATTGCGGCAGTGTGGGGGATGGTACAACCTGAAACGATTGTAGAGGTCGCTAAAACCTTTCAAGGGGTTGAGCATCGTATCGAATTTGTGCGAGAAATTGACGGCGTTCGATTTTTCAATGACTCAATCGCATCCAGTCCTACACGCTCTATCGCTGGATTGAACTCATTTAACAGCAAGGTTATATTAATTGCTGGTGGCTATGACAAACATATTCCATTTGATGATTATGGCAAAGTGATTGTTGAAAAGGTGAAAAAATTAGTTTTAATTGGAAAAACCACCGAAGACATAGAACGTGCTGTACTGGGAGCCGCAGGACATGTTCAAGCACCACCCATCATAAAATGTATTTCTTTAGACGATGCTGTTCAACAGGCTTATAAGGAGAGTGAAGCTGGCGATATTATCACACTTTCTCCTGCATGTGCTAGCTTTGACATGTTTGATAATTTCGAAGTGCGAGGTAATAAATTCAAGGAAATTGTAAACGCATTATAACAATTAAACTAATATAAATAAAGGAAGAAACACCATGAAATACCCCAAACGCGGGGTATTTTTTTTTGCGTTTTGGAAAATATATTGTTAATACAGCTTTTAATACTAATTCCAATTTAAAATGTTGTAAACGTTTTTTGAGGTGTGATGTCCCTCTCAATTGGTCGGTACGGTTGCATACGCAACCTATCGCACCTCAAAAAACACAACATATAAAGATTTTAAATTGTAATTAGTAAAAACTGGACATAAAGGATTGGAGCGGTGTTTACATTGCGCAAAATGTTTATTTTATTTGTACTATTATCCATTATCATAGGTTATGCATTTTGGAGCATGCTGCCTAAGCAAAGAAATGAGCCCGCAAATGGCATCTTGGTTTATAAAGGAGGGATGTCAAGTGAAAAAATACACTAAAAAAGAATACGGGAAAATGGTCGAGCGTTCAGCACCGAAAACATCTATGTTTCAAAACTTACTATGGGCTTTTTTTATAGGGGGTGCAATTTGTGTCGTTGGTCAGCTCATTTCACAATATTTTAGGAACCGTGGTTGGTCTATAGAAAATGTAGCAAGCGGTACGTCCATCATAATGGTCTTTTTAGGTGCGCTGTTTACGGGACTGGGTTTGTATGATAAATTAGCAAAATTTGCAGGTGCAGGGACTATTGTGCCCATTACGGGCTTTGCAAATGCAATCGTCTCACCTGCAATGGAGTTTAAACGAGAGGGCTATATATTAGGCGTAGCAGGAAAAATGTTTGTGGTTGCAGGTCCTGTACTGGTGTATGGTATCACCACCTCAGTGATTGCAGGTGTAATTTATTATCTAATTCGGTAAGGGAGGAAACGGCATGTCCGCAACAAAACGTTTAGGTGCACAGACAATTAAAATGCAATATCCACCTACCATCATAGCCAGTGCTACAATCGTAGGCGAAAAGGAAGGCAAGGGACCGCTCGAAAATACGTTTGATAAGGTGTTGGACGATGCACTTTGGGGCGAAAGTAGTTTTGAAAAAGCAGAAAGTAAGCTCATGCGTGAAACCATTATGTTAGCGGTTGAAAAAGCTGAACAGCCCATGAGCAATATGCACTACATTTTAGCAGGAGATTTGTTGAGCCAATGCATAGGTACAAACTTTGCAGTGCGTGAATTAGAGGTGCCATTTTTCGGCTTGTATGGTGCATGCTCCACCATGGCGGAATCATTGTCACTCGCTACGATTTTAGTGGACGGAGGCTTTGCAGATTATGTTGTTGCTGCAACCTCAAGCCATTTTTGCTCGGCAGAGCGTCAATTTCGTTTCCCCTTAGCTTATGGTGGACAAAGAACGCCAACCGCACAGTGGACGGTCACAGGTGCTGGCGCAATTGTGGTATCGAGTAATGGCAATGGCCCATTTATCACACACATTACAACAGGAAAAATTATTGATTTAGGTATCAAAGATGCGAATAATATGGGGGCTGCGATGGCGCCAGCGGCTGCGGATACAATTTTACAGCATTTTAGTGATACGGGTAAAACAGTTAACGATTATGATTTAGTGGTGACAGGCGACTTGGGCAAGTTGGGGCTCGCATTAACGGACCAAATATTAAAGGAAAACAATCTAGATTTGCAAGACAAATTAAATGATTGCGGTTTACTCATTTACGATATTGAAGCACAAGATATGCATATGGGCGGTAGTGGTTGTGGTTGTTCGGCATCGGTTTTATGCGGTCATCTTTTAAAGGAAATCAAAATTGGCAATATGAAGAGAATCCTATTCGTTGCAACAGGTGCATTGATGAGCCCAACCAGTACACAACAGAATGAGTCCATTCCATGCATCGCACATGCTGTTACCATTGAAAAGGAATTGAGGTGAGTAAATGACAAATCTAATGACATATTTTAATGCATTTTGGGTGGGCGGCATTATTTGCGTGATTGGTCAAATATTAATTGATAAAACAAAAATGACCCCTGCTCGTATTTTGGTATTATTTGTGACTATGGGCGTCGTCTTGACGTTAATTGGTGTTTATGAGCCCTTGGTAAATTTAGGTGGTGCTGGTGCGACTGTACCCATTACAGGTTTTGGATATGCGCTAGCCAAAGGGGCACAAAAAGCAGTACAAACGTACGGCTTACTTGGTGCATTTACAGGTGGTGTAACAGCGACCGCTGGTGGAATAGCAGCCGTTATATTGTTTGGCTATTTGGCAGCTGTCGCATTTAACCCAAAGGAAAAGTAAATTGAAATAATTTTAAAAAAGCATCGTTTTTATTTCCATGTGAAAGTATGCGAAATGCATAGCAGGCATAGCCTACATTTTTGTATGTAATTTTGTTAATGCTTTTCTTTACATTTACTAAACGATATGCTATGATATTGTAAGTGTAAATTAGGCTTGGAGGAAATACGATGAACGTAAAAAAATATTTTTTATGGGTATCCATTATATTAGGCATATACGGCGTGTTGGTCGGCGGATTTTGGTTTGCAAACAACAACATGACAGTAGATAGTGCTGAGGTGGATAAGCCACTCAAGCAACGGTATAATATATTGGTCATGGGCACGGATGAGAGCGATTTGCGAACGGACGTGATGTTTATTGCAAGCTTTAACACTGAACAAAACACCTTGAAGATTTTGTCCATACCACGTGATACACGTGTTCAAATCAATGGTAGAAATGCAAAAGTCAATGAAGCACATGCAATAGGCAAGCAGGACTTAGCCATTAAAACGGTTAAGGCAATTACAGGCATGCCTATTCATTATTACATAAGTATGAATTTTAAAGGCTTTGTGAACATTGTAGATACATTGGGTGGCGTTGATTTTGATGTGCCGATGAATATGCATTATGAAGACCCCGAGCAAAATCTGTTCATTCATTTAAACAAAGGGATGCAGCATTTAAACGGCAAAAAGTCAGAAATGTTTGTACGCTTTCGCTATGGCTATGCTGAAGGGGATATTGGGCGTGTAAAGGCACAGCAAGCCTTTTTGAAAGCATTGGTGGATCAAAAATGTAAGCCGGAATATTTGTTAAGAGCAGCACCGTTGTTTGATTCCTTTAGTAAAAATGCAAGAACGAATATCAAAATGACCGATATTATGCAATTTATTCCAATGTTCAAATTATTTGGTACTGACAGCATGCAAGCTTATTCATTGCCAGGTGAGTCTAAAACCATGGACAATCTTTCGTATTTTGTATATGATAAAAAGCAAACAGTAGCGTTGATTGAACAACAGTTTACAGGCATTGGTACACATGTTTCAGAATCACCAAAGCCTTCTGCATCGCCAGCTTCAAACGTTGGCAAAACAAAAAGTACCACTAAAAAAAGCAGATGAACAAAGCGCTAGATACATTATATAGTTTGTATCAAAAAACCTTTGGTGAGCAAGAATACATTTTTGGACATGGACAAGAGGATGCACGCATTGTGCTAATCGGTGAAGCACCTGGCAAGGATGAAGTGTTGCAAGGAAAGCCTTTTGTAGGCAAGGCTGGTCAACAACTGACAGCATTTTTCGACAGTATCGGGTATGGTCGGCAACAGCTTTTTATTACCAATGCAATCAAGTATCGTATTTTTAAAACCAATCCGATTACTTTGCGCAAATCAAACCGCCCAGCTTTGCGGCATGAATTATTAGCAAATGTCAGCTTTTTAAAAAGTGAGCTCGCACTGCTTGCACCACAGGTGATTATCACACTTGGCAATGTGCCCTTGCAGACTGTAACAGGTGATTTATCAATGAAAATCGGGCTTCACCATGCCAAGCCTTTTTCGTTTAATATTGGGGAGCGCAGCGTGCCGATATTTCCATTGTATCACCCTGCAAGCATTATTTATAACCAACAATTAAAAGCAATTTATGAAAATGATTTACAGCTTCT
>JACMMQ010000115.1 GCA_014378955.1 Clostridia bacterium | reverse complement strand
TATAAATAGGTTGCACATGTAAAGTGTTGTAAGTTGATATTTCCTTTGTTGTTATCATACGCATTAAAAAATTATCATTCAAAATGAGGTAGGTCATGAAAACACCAATTGCAAAACTTTTAAAAGATCAAGGTATTACCACGTATGGTTTTTGTGAAATACCAGCAACCTATACTACACGTTTTCAAGGCTTAACACATGCCATTTCCTTGGCTGTGCCCCTATCTGACTATGTCGTGGATGAAATCAAGGACAGTCCGACCGTCACCTATTATCAGCATTATCGCACGATTAATGCGTATATAGATCATGTAACCGTACGCATTGGGCTACAGCTCGCGGCAAATGGTTATCGCTATGTAGCAGTGCCGGCCTCTCAAACGGTGCATGAGGGCATGTCGTATGCAGGTATTTTCCCCCACAAAACGGCGGCAGTGTTGTCAGGTATAGGCACGATTGGTAAAAATGCCTTGCTCATTACCGAACAATATGGCACACGTGTGCGCTTGGGTACGATATTGACCGATATGCCCTTGCCAACCACTGAAAATGTGAACAATAGTGCTTGCGGAGCATGTAATTTATGCGTTACAGCTTGCCCTGCTAGGGCAATTACAGGGGAACAGTGGCAAGCGGGCATGCAACGAGAAGCACTTTTTGATGCCAAGGCATGTAGCGAATATATGAAAGCGCACTATCAGCATATCGGGCGTGGCTCTGTGTGTGGGCTGTGTATGCGCGTGTGTCCAAAGCATTTGCATAAAAATCAGTAGACAGACAGGCAAAAAATGGGTATAATAGTAGTAATGTTATAATGAGAATGACTTGAGGAGTGTTAACTTGAATAGATTATTTTCACAAAGAGGGACAGCAATTTTAATTTTGGCGGTTATAGGCTATATGGCTTTTAACAATATGAGTGGTGGCAATGGTTTTAGCAATGTTTTAGATACGATTATTTATTTAATCCCTGCGATTTTGCTATCGCTTACCGTACATGAATTTTGTCATGGGTTTGCGGCATACCTCATGGGCGACAATACGGCGAAGTATCAAGGCAGGCTGTCACTCAATCCAATCAGACATTTAGACCCTATGGGCACAGTGATGATGGTCATAACGGGTGGTTTTGGATGGGCAAAGCCTGTGCCGTTTAATATGCACAATTTTCGCAATCGTAAGCTTGGGTTAATTTTTGTTGCTCTGGCAGGACCCATATCGAATTTTCTATTTGCCTTTATAACAATGATTATATACTTTGCTTTTTACAAACAAATCAAATCAATCGCTTATTTGGATGGTTTTTTATCACTTTTAATATCGGTCAATGTTTCGTTAGGGGTTTTTAATTTAATTCCCATTCCGCCACTTGATGGCTCTAAGGTATTAACCGCTGTGTTGCCACCACGACAACAATTTTTTGTGCTACAATATGAGCATTACGGCATCTTTTTATTACTTTTATTGTCCTTTTCGGGCGTCTTTGGACGTGTGATTATACCAGCACGTGAGGTCATCTTGCACGGAATGAGTGCATTCCTAAAATTATTTTTCTAAGATTAGTATGAGATAGGAACACGATATGGAAAACATGTCCTTTAAGCTGGATGCCTTCGAAGGGCCGTTAGACCTTTTGATGCATCTCATTGAAAAAAATAAAGTGAATATATATGACATCCCCATTGCGATGATCACCGAGCAATATTTGGCTTATTTGGGTGAAATGACTGATCTCAATATGGAATTCTCCAGTGAATTTTTGGTGATGGCGGCACACCTTTTGCTCATCAAATCACGC
>JACMMQ010000114.1 GCA_014378955.1 Clostridia bacterium | reverse complement strand
TGCCAATGCCTGTAATAAAAGAAATATCTGTAGAATTTTCAAAAACAGGTGGTTCTTCAATATCTGTGGCTAAAATATTCACAACCTCCGAAACAGTGTCCACCACCACACCCATCAAACGGTGCTTTGTTTCACCAGCGTTCATTTCCACGACGATGATACACGTGCGCTCTGTGTAGTCAATTGCTTGTAGCGCAAATTTTAACCGCAAATCAATGACTGGTATTATTTTCCCTCGGAGATTGATAACACCCTTGATAAACTTTGGCATTTTCGGAATGTTTGTTATTTCCAATATGCCGTTGATTTCTTTAACGCTTTGTATAGGAATGCCATACTCTTCATCCCCTAGCGCAAAGGTTAAAAATTTTCCGCTTTGCACAGCCATTACTTCCCCTCCTCTTTTTTAAATAAATGCTCTATGTCTAGAATAATTGCAACCTTGCCATCGCCTAGTATAGAAGCGCCAGCCGCATATTGCAAATTTTTAAATACCTCACCTAAAGATTTTACGACGATTTCACGCTTGTCCACAATGTTACTGACTGGCAATGCTCTGAGCTGTTGCTCGTGCTCTAGCACAACGATGATACAATTATCGAGCGAAAAATCTTCCAATTCAAATACCTCAGCAACTTGAATGACCGATAATATCTCATCACGCATTGTAATCATATTTCTCGACCCTTTAACCGACACCCACTGTGATGGCTCTGGCTTAAAGATTTTCTTTACTTGAAGCGTTGGTAATATATATTTTGTGTGGTTAATATCTATAATCGTACCGTTCATAATCGCCATGTTGATTGGGATTTTTAATTTAATCTTTAGCCCCTTGCCCTTGTGACAATAGCATTCGTCCTCTTCGCACGGGCATACCTGATTGAATAAGAATTTTTTCGTGTTATCGCTTTCACATACAAGCTCAGCTTTGCCGCCTATTTTAGAAATTTCCGTTTTTACCACATCCATGCCCACGCCTCTGCCTGAGATATTATCGATTTTTTGGGCGGTTGAAAAGCCAGGCGCAAAAATCAGGTCTCTAATTTCTTCTTTTGAATATGTAGTATTTGCATCAATTAATCCTTTTTCCATTGCTTTTTTACAAATAATATCTGTACACATGCCTCCACCATCATCTGAAATGCTAATAGATACACTGCCCTTTTTACTTTGTGCCTTAACGGTAATTGTTCCTTGAATAGGTTTTCCACTTTGAATTCTGACACCTTCGGCTTCTATACCGTGTGAGATACTGTTTTTTATAATATGTACAAGTGGGTCTAATAGCTTGTCCGCCACACTTCGATCAATTTCTGTTTCCTCTCCAATAAAACGAATAGCAACATTCTTTCGTGTTTCAGCGATGCAGTCTCGTCCTATTCTACGAAGCTTTTGAAAGGTGGATTTGAGTGACACCATACGCATGGATAGCGAAAGGTTTTGCAAGTCCTTGATGATGTGCGAAACTCTGCGTACTTGCTCACTTAAATTGTCGTTGTTATCAAAACGCTCAGCACATTTTTGGTCAATCAATGATTGATTGATGATGAGCTCGCCCACCATTTCAACCAAATTGTCAATCTTTTGTACCTGAATGCGAATAACGCCATCATCGGATGCATGACTATCACTTGTATTATTAGGCGCTGCAACCATATCATTCATTGATTCTATCACCTGTTCAAATGCAAGCATGGATTGTTCTGGACTTTGTTTGATGTCTAAATCCCTCAATGGATTAATTTCCGATTGGATAAGTGTCGCTAAAAAGCTTTGATGTGCTAATACTGTTTTGCAAAAAACAATATCGCTGTTTAATGCAATGTCAAAGCATATTTTTTTAATAAAATCCGCTGACACCAATATGGCATCAATCATGCTTTTTTCTACGTCAATTTTCCCTTTTCTGCAAAAATCAAGCAGGGTTTCCGTTTCATGTGCTAAATTCTGAATGAGTAATTGGTCTACAAAGCCAGCTAACCCTTTGATGGTGTGAAATTCACGAAAAAGCGCATGCAACCCCTCTAATTGTACACCTGTGGTTTCTAAATCCAGCGCAGCAACCTCTATTTTTTCGACATGTTCTTTTGTCTCAATAATAAAATCGTTTAAGAATTCTTCATCCACTTCGCTCAATGGCGAAGGGATTGGGGCGTTGCTCTCCACGATCAATTCAATTAACTTATCGATTTCATCCATTCCCAAAACTTCACCCCCGAATATGACTTATAATCATCATGCTAATCTTGATTAAAATCACAACCATCTGTCGGTCGGTGTTTCAAAACGCGCACTTGCGTTTTGCCCATCTCCGCTCGTTATGTTTTAATCTAAGATTAG